>NZ_BTPU01000061.1:0-77958 GCF_036985595.1 Vallitalea maricola
CTTTCTTATATTCCCGATTAACTCAAATATAATATCAATCAGATTTAGGCTGATTGATATTATATAATAATCATATCTCTATTTAATATCAGGTTGTATTCTATGCTTAGTACCTTGTTCATAAGCATATGCCGCTTTTATTAATATACCTTCACTAAATTTAGTACTAGTTATTGTTAATCCTACAGGCTCACCAGAATCTCTATATCCTGCTGGTACTGTGATTGCAGGATAACCTGCTATAGGGTAAATCCCTGATAGATAATTATTAAGAGATATCAAAACGTCAACTTTGTCATTTTCTAATGCTTCATCTATTGCAGAACCTGTATTGGATCTATTATGGGACAAAATTTTTGTATTTTCTTCCTCTGTAATATTAATATCCCTTGCTTTTTCAATGAAGTATTGTCCATAATATGCTCTGCTGTCCAAATCTCTTTTATTAAAGCCTGTTATTTCTTTTATAGTCTTGACTGGAGCATTATCACCTATGGCATTCAAATATTCTTCTACTCCTGTTTTATATTCATAAGCCATCATATCTACATGTCCATCTACCCTGAAAGCTTTTTCGTCCAATTCGATATTTTTTACATCAGCACCTAGATTAATCAATTCTTCATTGATTCTATTGATAATATCACTATCATCATGACGATAACTAGAAGTCACCTCTTTGTTAGTTACTATTCCTATACTCATACCTCGTAAACCATTTTTATCTAAGTATGTTGTATAATCATCTTTTTCAGGCACATCAGAAGTAGCAATGTCATTCTCATCTTCACCAACTAATTCGCCTAGTAAAATAGCAGCATCTTCAACTGTTTTTGCAATAGGTCCTGCTGTATCTAAGTCAATAGCAAGAGGAATAATTCTATCTCTACTCCAAAGACCTACTGTAGGTTTGATTCCCACTACACTATTTTGACTAGAAGGAGATATAATTGATCCAGCTGTTTCTGTACCAATAGCTAATGGTGCAAGATTAGCAGAAACTCCTGCTCCTGAACCAGAACTAGACCCTCCAACATCAAAATTACCATAAGGATTATGGGTTTGTCCTCCAAGTGCAGAATAACCATTAGATGAATCAATACTCATAAAATTAGCCCATTCACTTAGATTAGTTTTTCCTAATATTATAGCTCCTGCTTCCCTTAGTTTCTTAACAATATAAGCATCTCTATCACATGAAGAATCTTCTAATACTTTGGCACCAGCAGTATTAGTAAGTTTATCTCCTGTTCCAATATTATCTTTTAAAAGGACTGGGATACCATGCAGATCACTAAGTCTTTCACCATTATTTTTCTTTTCATCCATTTCTCTGGCTATAATTACAGAATCTGGATTTAGTTGTAAAACTGTATTTAATTTATTATTATCGAATTCCTTAATTCTTTTTATATAAAATAATACTAGCTCTTTATAAGTTAGATTTCTTGATTCAATACTTTTCTGTATAGATTTAATATCTGATTCAATCAATAATTTTTCAATCTCTTTGTATCTTATGTCTCCTAATTTATTAAGATCCGATTCAAATGCTGAAAAATCAAGAGGTCTTTTTGCTGTTGTCTTTATATCCTTTTCCTGTTTTTCTACTTGTTTTTTTGATTGATTATTTGAGCTGGATATTTTCTTAATTTGTGTATATAGAATAACAGCTGCAACTACAGCGAAACTAAATACTACTGTCAAAATTATTTTTAACGATTTCATAATAACCTCCTAGATATAAGCTTTTATTATTTATTCAACTTATATACTTATTATTATCTCTTTTTAATGATAACGTATGCAAATAATCCAAAATGCTTTTTATAATTATAAAACTTACTTAACCAACTTCAATATCATAATGATCTGTTTGATTATATTTTACTATTTTATAATCACCATCTAGTATCTCAACTTCATTAAGACAAGTTGAATACATGAAATGATCTTCAAACAATTTTTCCAATGGTCTATTCTCAAAAAAACTCATAACAACTTTCAGTACTAGTGCATGAGCAACTATTAAAACATCTTTACCTTTATTGCTCTCAGCGATATCCAATACTGATCCTACAACCCTTTTTTCAAATTCACTGAAGCTTTCTCCTGGAAACTTTTTTACTAAGTGAGGTTTGTTCCAAAAAGTATCATACATCTCTTCATTGTCTGCTTTTATCACTTCAAAAGTTTTACCTTCCCAAATACCAAGGTTCATTTCCTTCAAGCCATCCATCTTAATTACTTCTATATTTCTATTACCAGCTATTATTTTTGCAGTATTATATGCTCTGCCACTGGAACTTGAATAAATTACGTCAATATCAGTAGTCTCTAGATATTTCCCAAGTTTTGTTGCTTGCATAATACCTTTCTGTGTTAAATTGGAATCTTTACTTCCTTGAACTTTTCCAATAAGATTCCATTCAGTTTCTCCATGTCTTGTTAAGTATAATCTTGTCATTTTTTCCTCCAAATATTATTTCATGTTAATTTATAGATAGATATTAAGAACAATTTTTCATAAGATAAGATATTTGATTTATTTACATACACTAAACTTGTATCTTAAGTAACCAATATTATCTTGATATTCAAATAGATTAAAACTGTCCTTTAGAATTTGGTATATTTTCTTGAGAGTTTCATGTGACTTAGTTTTTTGATAAGAATCAACTATAGTTCCTATATTCTCATTATTCAACACATCACGTCGAAAATCTCCTAATCTGGGTTTCGTTACTTCTTTCCTTGTTAGAGCAATTAATTCCTTAACTTTTTCAGCTTTTATATCATTAACATCTTCCTTAATGAATTCTAAGTCCACATAATTGCCAGAATAAGGATTAGGAAACATTAAGTACGCATAAGTAATGATTTTCAAATAATCATATGGATAGTATAAAAGGCTAAAATTTTCATCACTCTTAATAGAACCCTCAGGATTAATCTTCAATCCTGTATTAACTGCAAACGTTGGTAATCCAACTTCACCTGCCCATCTAACAGCTATATCTTCTGTATCCGGGTAATCTACAGAACATTTAAATGGTATTTTATCTTTATAAATACGATAAAGAATTGAAGCTATTACTTTTCTATCTATTTCTACAGTTAGCTCATCTTCCATTATGTAACCATCTGCAACTAATCTATCAATTCTAAGCATTCTCTCTTGATGTGTATCCAGAAATGGAATCTGTTCACCTTCACTACTAACAACTTTACCTTCATTTAAGTATTTATTCGAATCTTCATAAAGAGCTTCATATAAACACAGCATAAATCCCTCATTGGAATAAGCAAATACTTGATCGAAATGAGCATTCATAAGTCCATCTACATATTGACGAGCTTTTAAAAGAATAGGCTCACTTAATTTAACATAGATATCCTCACTCTCTTCAAAACTATTTTGTAGTATATTCGTATTCCCAGCAAAAACAGTTGATGTCATAAACATGATAGCAAATAATAAACTAATCATAGTAGTTGTTTTTTTCATTTACACTTTACCTCCATACCAAAAACCAACTTACTCATTACTATTTTCTTGAATTATTGTTTTCATAATTTGTTCCAACTTTTTATCAACGACTATTTCTCCCTCAACCCCTTCAATACTTAGATTATATTTTTCATTCTGCCAATAATCTGCTTTGATACTTTTGCCATCCTTATAAAATCTCAATTCATAATTTGCCCTACCCCTGTCTGGAGCAGCTTCTGTATCGATCTTACCGTTATTGATGGTATTGATGATATTAAATAACTTCTGTTTATCTGTAACAAAAATCTCTTCACCATATTCATTTTTTTGTTGTTCAGTATTATAGTTTATATTAATTATACCTATTTTTTCTGCACCTGAAATTCCATTCAGCATATTAATTCTTGACGGAACATTCAATAAGCAAAGTACTGCAATGACTATCATTAAAACAATTGGTATATTCAATAATTTTTTGTTAAACTTCATCTTTATCTCCTATTTTTATCTTATCATTTTAGTATATTATCAATAATCTTACTATCTAACGAGACAAATAAGACCTATAACATTATACCATTAATTACTAAAGTTAACAATTTATAAAACCACTTTTTATACATAAAAAAACACTAATGAATTAACATAACACTAGTGTTTTACATTATATAATATTCACTTAAGCCTATAGAAGTCTATGCTATTATTATATTTCTTCCATTGTTCTTAGCATCATACATCTTCTCATCCATGCTCCTAATATAATCTTTTATGTTTTCTCCATTATATTCAGCCACACCACCACTTATAGAAATATATTTATCAAGATTTTCTATCTTTAATCTAGAAACTGCTTGTCTACATTTTTCCGCTATCATATATGCTTCATTAACTGTAGTGTTAGATAGAATAACCATAAATTCTTCTCCACCGTATCTACCTATGACATCATTTTCCCTTACTATTTTCTGTAAGCATTTAACTATCGCCTGCAATGCACAATCACCTTCAACATGACCGTATGTATCATTGATGCATTTAAAATGATCTACATCAAAAAGAACAGCAGTAAACGGAATATTCTCCTTATGAAACAGTTCTTGGTTCTTTTCTAATTCACTCATTAAATATCTATAATTGTATATTCCCGTCATTGAATCAGTTATTGAAAGAATTTCAAATTCCTTCTTTTTTATAGCATCCTGTAATAACTCATTGGTTTTCTTAGTCAATAAATATATTATGACATATGATATTATGACTAACATTGCATAAGTTATATAGCTTATAATGAAATCTTTGAACAATCCTCCGATACGCTGAGAAATCAAATTGTTTTGTAATCTTTGATAGGATCTATAGTAACTTGTAAAGCCTAACACAACAACATCAAAAATTACCGTAATGGTATTAAGCTTATTAGAAAAATACATACAGCTTATCAATAATGGAAATATCCATAAAATCAATACCATATAATCATATTCTAAATAAATTAATGGTAACATCATTACAACTAAAAACAATAGTATATACTTAAACCACTTCTTTTTATGTACATGTACTATTGTTAGTATTCTAGGCATGATTAAAAGAATAAAAGCAGTTACTATTGCCATTATTGCATCAACCATGTAATATATGAACACTCCAAGTAATTGCAGAACTATCACTAGTGGAATAACTGTTACAGCAATATAAAATAGAACTTTTGCTATACGATAGTTTACTTTTACTTCGTTATCAAATAATAGTTTTTCCTCACTATAATAAAAATTATCTTGCATCTATATTCCCCCAATACTCGTTACTTGCCAAAGATGTTTGGAATATATTATTTTCTTAATACTCATTACTCTTAATATTAACACAATTATTAATTATCATAAAGAGAATTTTTATACTTAATTTAGTTATTTTGTTATAATTAGGTAACAGAAAAAGGAGCAAACTTAATTATCTTATTAAGTTAAACTCCTTATTTGGTAAATTATAATCTGGTTATTACTTTAGCATTATTTCTTTACATCTTCTTTTTTCAGAAATCTCTGATGCAAGAACATTGATCCTCCAGTTAGCACAACTGTGATTACGCATGACAGTATAAACACTGGGGAAGTAGGATCTGTTATGGTTGAACCTAAACATGTAGCTGCTACCATTCTAGGCAATAATCCCACTATTGAACCCACTATATATTTATTATAATCAATATTCATAGCTCCTAGGGACATACTAACTATATCTCCTGGCAGAATACCAATCATACGCAATATATATGATAAAAACCATTCATTCTTACTCTTAATTGTCCTAAGCTTCTCTATGTTTTTATATTTCACTAATAATTTATCTAATAAACCTTTTCCACAAAATCTACCTAACAAATAAGGCATTGTCAAACTAACAAACAATCCAATCAGATTAACAATAATACCCCACAACGGCGAAAATATCATTCCTGAACTAATATAAAGAGCCATCAAAGGTAATACCACACTAAGTGATTTAATCAAAAATAACCCTATAATAGTAATAGCAGCTAAAAAGTAATTATCAGGAACATAGTTAAAAATATCTTCTGGTGTAATTTTTCCCCAATAGTGGCTTATAATAATAGCTATGACCACAACATTAAAAACAGAAAATAATTTTAAAAATAGTAATAATGCATTGATTCGCCTGTCTCGTTTCAAAGTGCCATCCTCCCAAAATGTATAGAAAAAGCTATAGTTTTATTATATTATTGGTTAGCAGCTTTACAATTAATACATCCATGTGATTCTTCCCAAAGTTCTTCTGCTACAGGTGCCCATTTTTCTGCAACTTCCTTGGTTTTGGTTGTAAGTTCATCTACATCCTCTCTATCCATTGGCTGTGTTGAAAGAGCTCCTGATTCATGTACCATCTTTTTAAGCATTTCTGGATTATCAAGTAATGGACAAGGTCTAAGCATGTTATCATTGAAAGGTTGATGTTTTCTATACTGTCTGAATAAAGGTTGCCTTAAGGCATCTAGTAAACTTACTTCTTTAATATTTGCATTTGAATAATGAATGAATGCGCAAGGTTCAACATCACCATTTGCATTGATATGAAGATAATTTCTTCCCCCAGCAATACATCCATTAACATATTCTCCATCATTCCAGAAGTCCATAGTAAATATTGGTTTTGTTTTTCTATATTCACGTACTTTATAATACATATCTTTTCTTTGTTCAGCTGTTGCTAATAGGTCAAGTACTGCGTCTTTTCCTAATGGCATATAAGTGAATATCCATCCAAAATAGCAACCTTTTTCAATCATGAAATCTATGTATTCTTCAGAAGATACTATCTCTTCATTTTTGTTATGATAGCATGAAGAAAATCCGAAAGGAATACCATGTTCCCTTAATATATCCATCCCTTTGATTACTTTCTGATATGTACCTTTTCCTCTTCTCATATCTGTTTGTTCTTCATAACCCTCAATACTTATGGCAAATGTAACATTCCCGACTTCCTGAAGTTTTTTTGCGTAATCTTCATCAAAAAGAGTACCATTAGTAAATGCCAAGAATACACAATCATTATGTTCTTTTGCAAGTTTTATTATATCATCTCGTCTAACCATAGGTTCGCCACCAGAGTAAATATACATATATGTACCTAGTTCTTTACCTTGTTTTATTATATTACTCAAAGTATCATAATCTAATGTATCATTTTTCTTATATTCTGCAGCCCAACAGCCAATACATTTCAGGTTACATGCAGAGGTTGGATCCATTAGAATTGCCCAAGGTATGTTACAGTCATATTTCTCTTTGTTGGCATCAATTAGTTTAAGTCCTTCAATCCCAGCATTGATAGTAAAATTCATTAAAAGTGTCTTTCTAATATTGGGATGTATCTTAGTCAATATTCTTTCTATAAAATCGTGCCATATAGAGTTTTCATCTTGCCACATATCAATTATTGCCTCATATTGATGTCTTTGGCTTGGTAACATAGGAATCTTACCTGCCCAATCAATAAGCTTTGGAAAATTGGTTATAGGATCTTTTTCTAAATATTTTATACCTTCTTTTATCGCTACCTTACTAAAAAATGATTTTGGTGATTTCATAAAAATGACCTCCTTTAATTTATCTTGTATAATTTAAAAGACTTTTATAACAATTGCAGATTAGTTATCTACATTTTGTCATAAAAGTCTTGCTTTCCATTAAGGACTATAAAGCCAGGTATTACATACCGCGGTTGTTGACTTTATAACTTTGAAGCTACTCCCTTTTAACAACAAGGTTAAATTATTTAATTCAACTATGTAATATTTTACACTTTACTATAATATATATGAAACTTGTATAAATTATTACTAAACATGCTCATTAATTTAAAAAGATGATATAACAGAGATTATACTTTCGCTCAAGAATCCTTTTTCAAGGGAAACCTGATTCAGTATAGACATTATCATTGAGTATTCAATCAATTGTTTTTTATCTCTCTTAGAATTAACCATGTATTTTGCTTTTTGCACAACAATTTTATTGATAGATTTATTCATTAATGTTATTCTTTTTTTGATTCTATCAAATAATTCTCCTTCTTCTCTCTTTATGGCAAACCACATTTCAACAAGAAGTAATAGAATATTGTTATTATTAAATTCATTATCCCATTTATTAGTTAGATATTTTATTTTTTTCATTAGAGTCATTTCATCATCATTAGAAATATCTATAATATCATTTTCAAGAGTTTCTATAACGTATAATACAGTATGTTCAAATATTTCATCCTTATTTTTAAAATAGTGATAAATGGTTGTTCGCTTCATATTACAACTCTTGGTAATATCCGTCATACTTGATTTGTAATAGCCCTTCTTAACAAAAACATCAAATGCTTTTTTTATTATCTCTATTCTTATAGCTTCTGTATCAACTATTTTAGGCATAATCATTTCCTTTCCTTGACCTAAAAATTAAATAAATAATTATTATGGACACTAATGACTAAAACAATTATATACTATTATAGTCACTAGTGTCAATAAAAATACCAAAAAATATTAAATAATTTAATCTTTATGATTCAAATTATCTGAATTACGACTTGTGGTATCCTTAGAATTTTTAATTTTACCATTCACACTCCTATTATTATTATAACTTTTAGATAGTCCACCGAGAGTTCCACCTTTGTCTTTTACTTTTTCTTTAGCCATTATAGCCCTCCATACTTTTAATTATTGTCAATTAGCATTAGTGTGGTATTAAAAAGCTAGTAATCTTTTACGATTACTAGCTTTATTACTTATAAATGCTGATTACCTCATTACATCTAAAACAGTTACGTTAATAACTTCTATTAAATGTACATTGGCTCTAACACCTCACTTATAAGTCAGCGTAAAGTTAGTGAATTTAATCATTAACTTCACAATATTTATTTTATCCATAAATAAAAATTATATACATTTTATAATTTTTATTTATCCTACTCTAAGCTCTAATCTCAACTTGTCCGCAATTAGAGCTATAAATTCCGAATTAGTTGGTTTACCTTTACCATGATTTATTGTGTATCCAAATAATTTATCAATGGTATCCATCTTACCTCTTCCCCATGCCACTTCTATTGCATGTCTGATAGCCCTCTCAACTCTGCTAGGTGTTGTATTGAATTTCTTTGCTATAGATGGATATAGTAATTTAGTTATGGAATTAAGTATGTCCATATCATTAATAGCCATTATTATAGCATCTCTAAGGTATTGATAACCTTTAATGTGTGCTGGAACTCCAATTTCATGAATTATATTAGTTACTTCAGCTTCCAGACTTCTTGCTGAATAACCTTTTTCGGTTTCAGAAACAAAATCATTTCTTCTATCACGTTTAATTAACTGCATTTTACCTTTTAATTGTCTTATTCTTTTAACTATTGTTTCATTATCAAAAGGTTTCATTATATAATATTCCGCTCCAAGATTAAGTGCACTAGATGTTATTTTTTCTTGTCCCACTGCTGTCAACATAATAAACATAGGAACTTTCTTAATGTCCTTATCTTCGTACATTCTCTCTAATACTCCCAGCCCGTCTAGTTGTGGCATAATAATGTCAAGTAAAACAACATCAGGTTCTTTTTCCTTTATTTGCTTACATGCATCTTCACCATTATTAGCAACTCCAACTACAGTGATATCTTCTTTTGAGTTTAAATATTCAGATAAAATAGTGCACATTTTAACGCTATCATCCGAAATTAAGACTTTGATTGTATCGCTCAACCTTTTTCCCCCTTCTCTTCCTTGAAACGATATTACGTTCCATATTATTATCTTATGATATCCTGTTTATTCATTTATATAGAGAATACGTTACCATATGACATGTTATAATTATAATACTATCTATATATTAATTCAATAAATAATATTCGCAAGATTCGACATGCACAAGATACATATTCTCTCTATATATTACTCCTCAATTAACATGTTTTCTATAAAAACACCATACCCTTTTTTTGAATCTTGGACAAAAACATGAGTGACTGCACCTATTAATTTATTATCTTGAATAATGGGACTTCCACTCATTCCTTGAATAATTCCATTTGTTGTTTTTATCAAATCTTCATCAACAACTTCAATAATCATACCTTTATTAGATTCATCGCCTAGATAGATCTTTTTAATCAATATCTCATAATCTTTTAATTTACCGCTAACATCACTTCTAACAAAGGCTTGACCTTCATGTACATCATATCTAAAACCTATTGGTATTATATCATTCTCTAGAACTTGGTCTATTCCTTCATTGGATGCTTCTCCAAATATACCGTGAGAGGTATTCTTCTTTATCTCTCCTAAGCGATTTCCTTCACCGCCAACTATAATTCCAGATATCTCTCCTGGTACTCCATCTTCACCTTTTTTAATTGTTGTAATCATTGTATTAACGACTTCACCAGTCTCAATTTCTATAAGTTGCTTTGTGTCAACATCTGTTATACCATGTCCTAATGCCCCGAAAGTTTTTTTATCCAAATCCATATAAGTCATTGTTCCAATTCCTTGAGTATCATCTCGAACCCAAACTCCGATTTTATATTGATTATTTTCTATGGTTTTAACAGGAGTTATGTTAACTTTTTGATTTTTATCATTTCTTATGACATCTAATTCTATTGGTTCACCTTGATTTTTCTTTACAATCTCTATTAATTCTTTTTTTCTTGATATTTGTTCTCCATTTACTGCTTTGATATAATCACCAGTATATAATTTTCCTTTTGCTGGATTATACTTTTTTCCGTCTTCACCATATACCAAACCAGTTCCAAGTACTAAAATTCCATCTGTATATACTGTAACACCTATGGTTTTACCTACTGGAACAACCCTTTTTTTATCTATTACATCAACTTTTACTGTTTTTATAGGCAATATACCAAATAATTTTAGTTCTACATCAATAACACCTGTTTTTTTAGGTTTAATTGTAAAAGATTTTTGTAGATTGAGTACAAGATTATCTTTGACAGGTTCCTGATTAACCATAACAACGCCTTCTAGGTTTCCATTTATTTTTGCGTCTAATGGAACATTAAATAGGAAGTCTCGTTCTTCGTTAACTAAAATTTTGATTTCACCTGGTAAATACCTGCTTATAAGTACATCTGATCCAACATTAATTACTAAAATGACTAATAGACTAAAAAATAGAAAAATTCTAAATCTGTATCCTTTACTTCTCATTATTTCACATCCTATTTACTATTCTTTGGGGATTTTAATACTTCTCATTATTTGTGTACTATTAAAATTCCCTTACGCAAATTTTATTATGCTAGTAAATAGAATCAATATATGAAATTATTGACTATACAAATAAACCAGAATTTCTCTATCATAATAATCTTTCTTTATACAAATATGCTGTAATAACGAATAAATATGAAAAAATCAAGAATTAGATTCTTGATTAGGTTATGTATAATTATGAGTTTTTATTTATTATGTAAGTTGAACTAAACCTTTTAAACTTTTTATTGAATTTTTTTAACTTTTTCTGCGTAGTCCTTCATTTCTTTTGCATTTGCAATAACAGCATCAGTTATTTTTATACCGCCAAGCAGTCTTGCTAATTCATTGATAGAGCTTTCTTTATCTAATTTATTTATTAAAGTATGTGTAACATTATCTTTAACTTTCTTCTGAATAATAAAGTGAGCATCTCCCATAGCAGCTATTTGAGCCAAATGGGTTATACAGATGACTTGATGTTCTTTTGAAATCTGAACAAGCTTTTCTGCAACCAGCCCTGCAGTTTTTCCACTAATACCAGTATCAATTTCATCAAAAATTAATGATTCAATATCGTCACTACCAGCTAGAACTGATTTGATAGCCAGCATAATTCTTGACAACTCTCCTCCTGATGCTACTTTACTAAGTGATTTCAATGGTTCTCCCACATTAGTTGAGATTAAAAACTCAATTTCATCCCATCCATTAGAATTAAATTTGTTAGCTCTGTTGACATCTATAATAAAATTAGTGTTCAACAGATTAATGTGCCTTAATACATTTACAATCAGTTTACTGATATGTTTAGCTTTTTCTTTTCTAATTCTAGTTAAGTCACCACAATAAACTTCAATTTCATTTTTTAGTTTAATTATTTCTTTATTTATTTGATTCAAATGTTCTTCATGATTGATTAATTCTTCTAGATATTTTTCTTTTTCTTCTTTATATTTTAATATCTCATCTATAGTATCTCCATATTTCATTTTTAAATTATTAATTAAATCGATTCTATCTTCAATCTCAAAATATCTTGATTCATCTAGCTCAAAACTACTTATATAGTCGTTTATATCTCTATTAAAATCACTTAACATAATCTCAATGTTTGAGATCTGTTCTTCCATGTTCATTATATTTTTATCTAGTGTTTTTATTCCAGACAGCAACCTTACAGATTGCCCAATTTGGTCTATTGCACCAGTCATGTTGGTACTGTCTCCATTAACATAAGTATGTATTTCTGACATGGACTTAATAATCTTTTTACCATTTGAGAGTAAAGTGTATTCTTCCTTGAGTTTCTCATCTTCACCAATTATCAGATTAGCTGATGTTATCTCATTTATTTCATATTCCAAAAAAGATATTTCTTTTTTTCTAGTGTGTTCATCAAGCATGAAATGATCAATCTTACTACTTAGTTCCATGTAATAAGCATACTTTTCCCTGAGTTTTTCTTTTAATCCTAATACATTGACACCACAAAAAGTATCTAGTAAGGAAAGATAATTCTTTTTATTCAGTAAAGATTGATGTTCATGTTGACCATGTATATCAATTAGCTTAGTAGAAATATCCTTTACTATGGATGTAGTAACAACTTGTCCATTCATTCTAAAGACACTTCTACCATTAATATTTATTTTCCTTGTTATTAGGAGTTCTTTGTTATTATCCATATTAATATCGTATTCATGTAATTTGCTTAAAACAACATTATTATCAACATAGAACAGAAGTTCAATTAATGCGCTATCGCAACCTGTCCTTATCATATCCTTACTGACTTTACCACCAAGAACAGCATTAATAGAACCAATAATAATGGATTTCCCTGCTCCTGTTTCACCAGTTAATATATTTAGGTTATCATCAAAATCTACGTTGATTTCATCAATTAACGCATAATTTTTTACATGAAGGTGTATTAACATATTAATTTCCTCCTACTTAATAGAAAGTATAATAGTATCTCATCAAATTGAATCTATAAATTATTATTGACCAATTTGTTCATTTTTTCCATAATTCTAATGGCATCGTTTTCTGTTCTTACTGCACAGAAAATAGTATCATCACCAGCTATACACCCCACTATATCATCAAAATTAAGTGCATCAATAGCAGCAGCTACAGCCATAGCCATACCAACTAATGTCTTCAAAACAATAATGTTACCTGCACGGTCCATAGATGAAAAACCATCTTTGAATACTCTTATAAATTTTTCATTTAATTTGGTTTCTTTATTTTTTAATACAACGTATTTCTGTTTTCCGTCTGATGTAGCAATCTTAGTCAACCTTAATTCTCTGATATCTCTTGATATAGTTGCTTGAGTTACTATAAACCCTTCCTCGATAAGTCTACTTGCTAAATCTTCCTGAGTCTCAATATCATAGTGATTAATTAATTGAAGAATCTTAGTTTGGCGTTCAATTTTCATCCATTTTCCTCCTAGTTTATTAATAATTAGGAATACCTTCCCTATAAATATAAGATGAATCTATAATAGCTGTCTAAAGTTAGCAATTACCTAATTTCTTTCTTAGAAGCGTATAAAATCCATTTTTATTACATGTAATTAGTTTAGCACTTTTATAAGAGTTAGATATTATAATTTTATCTTTTTGGTCTATGTTAATACTCTCTTGACCATCAATAGTAATCATAATATCGTCATTCCAACTCTTTCTGTTATTTTCTAGTGAAATATTAACTACATCGTTTTTTGAAAGTACAATACTTCTAGACATCAATGTATGAGGACATATAGGAGTTATAACCATCATCTCATTCTTAGGGTCCAATATAGGACCTCCAGCAGACAAATTATATGCTGTAGAACCTGTAGGTGTGGAAACTATTATACCGTCTGCAGAATAATTGTTAACATGTCCATCATTAACATAAATACTGTATTTCATCATTCTAGATATAGACGTTCTAGCTATTACAATGTCATTTAATGCAACCCCTATTAAATCTTCTTTATCATTAATTAATTTTTTTACATCCAACATCATTCTTCTTTGGACATAATAATCACCTTTAATGATCTTTGATAAAGTACTCAATGCATCTTTTTTTTCTACCTCAGCTAGAAAACCTAGATTACCTAGATTAACGCCAAGTATAGGCAAATCATATTTTAGCAGATTTCTTGCTGCATTAAGAATCGTTCCGTCTCCTCCTAATACAATAGCACAATCAGCATTATTATACATATCACTTTCTGGGCAGCTATATTGCTGCTTATTGATATAATTAGCTATTTGTGCTGGCAAACATATTTTACAGTCATTTTTTTCTAACCAATCAACAATTAACTTTGTTGTTTCTAGTTTTTTATCCTTCGTTAGATTAGGTATTATTACAAATTTATTCATAAAACCATCCTTCTATAATTCAGGAAATACTTATTTTACAGAATTCTATTAGAATCTCATATTCATTTCCTAAATAATGGCACATTTATATTTTATAATTTTTCGTGAGCTTTATCAACTACTGTTTTTACAATACCCATAATTTCTTCATCATCCATTGTTGATTGCCCTTCAGTAGTCAGGTAAAGCAAATACTCTATATTTCCTTCTGGACCTTTTATTGGTGAAAAACTTAAATCTTTTATGGAGAAATCTATTGACAAAACATATTTCATAATCTTCATAATAACTTCTTCGTGAACAGCTCTATCTCTTACAACACCTTTTTTTCCAACTTTCTCTCTTCCAGCTTCAAATTGTGGTTTTATAAGACAAACCATCTCACTATTTTCACTCATCAATTTTTTAACAGGTTCCAATACCTTGGTTAAAGATATAAAAGAAACATCTATGGAGACAAAATCAACTTCATCATCCAACATATCTTTTGTAACATAACGAACATTGGTTTTTTCCATACATACAACCCGTTCATCCTGTCTTAATTTCCAAGCAAATTGTCCATATCCAACATCAATGGAATATACTTTCTTAGCACCACTTTGAAGCATACAATCAGTGAAACCACCTGTCGAAGCTCCTACATCAGCACATATTTTGTTTTCGAGTTTCAATCCAAATTCTTTTACAGCTTTATCTAATTTCAATCCTCCACGGCTTACATATGGATTAGGGTTCTTCTTTACAATTATTTCTGACTTAATATCAAATTTGGTACCTGGTTTATCTTCCCTTTCCCCACCTACAAAAACATTTCCAGTCATAATAATTGATTTTGCTTTTTCTCTTGAATCAGCAAGACCCCTATTGAATAGTAATATATCAAGTCTTTCTTTTTGTACCATAACTATATACATTCCTTCCGTTAAAGCAAATTCTTAGTGTATATATTTTACTTATTCACGTATGTCATAATCCTATTATATATACTTTCTTCATCTAACTTACATAATTTTATTAATTCATCTCTTTTACCATGTTGTATAAAATCATCTTCTATACCTATACATACAACTTTTGCATTAACTTGGGTATCAGATACAAATTTTACAACATTATTCCCATATCCACCAGAAATAACATTTTCCTCAATAGTGAATATATAATCATGGCTATTTGCAATCTCTTCAATTAATTCTTTATCAATAGGCTTAACAAATCTAGCATTAATCAGTGTACACAGAATATCATTCTCTTCTAGCATAGCAGAAACGTTATATGCTGTCTGTGTCAAGGTTCCAACACCGATAATAGCTATCTTACTGCCTCTTTTAATAATCTCACTTTTTCCATAAGTTATTTCTTCATTATATTCTTTTAATTCATTTGAAGCTTTACCCTTAGGATATCTTATGGCTATAGGTGCTTCATAGTCTACAGCAAATTTAATCATAGATTGTAATTCACTTTTATTTTTTGGAGCCATTACTGTCATATTGGGCATATGGCTCAAAAATGATATGTCAAATATACCTTGATGGGTTTCACCATCCTCACCTACCAAACCTGCTCTATCAATTGCAAATACTACTGGTAGGCGCTGCATACAGACATCGTGTATAATCTGATCATAAGCTCTCTGTAAGAATGATGAGTATAAAGCTACTACAGGTTTAATGCCACTAGCTGCAAGTCCGGCTGCATAAGTTACTGCATGTTGTTCAGCTATCCCAACATCAATGAATTTATCAGGATATTTTCTTGCGAATTTATCAAGCCCTGTACCTTCTGGCATCGCAGCTGATATTGCTACTAAACCTTTCTTATTATTATCTGCTATATCAATAAGTGTATCACCAAGTACTTTTGAATACGTGTCTGTAGAAGGTATATTCTTAGGTCTGCCATTTTTTATATAGAATGGTTTAGTTCCATGATATTTGGTAGGATTCAGTTCTGCCGGTTTATATCCCTTACCTTTTATTGTGTTAACATGTATGAGTACTGGCTCATTTAGTCTTTTAGCTTGATTGAGTGTTTTTATTAATGCAGATATGTTATGTCCATCTATTGGACCTAGATAAGTAAATCCTAATTCTTCAAATAGCATTCCAGGTATGACCAACTGTTTGATACCAGATTTGACATCTCTTATGACCTTAACAACTTCCTTACCTATTCTAGGAATTTTAGTAAGTGCTTTTTCAACTTCTTCTTTCATTTCTTTATATACTGTATCTGTTCTTATTGTATCTAAATAAGATGATAACCCACCTACGTTTCTGGATATAGACATTTGATTATCATTTAGTATCACAATAAAATTAGAATCTAGCCTTCCAGCATTATTTAATGCTTCAAAAGCCATTCCACCTGTCATAGATCCATCACCTATTATAGGTACCACATAATTATTTTCATTCAACAATTCTCTAGCTTTTGCGAAACCAAGGGCAGCTGATATAGATGTTGAGCTATGCCCTGTTTCAAATATATCATGTTCGCTTTCTGCTCTTTTTGGGAATCCACTTAATCCTTGAAATTTTCTAACAGTCTTAATCTCTTCTTTTCTACCAGTAATCATCTTATGGATATAAGTCTGATGTCCTACATCCCATATCAATTTATCGTATGGTGAATTAAAGCAATAATGAAGTGCTAATGTTAACTCTACAACTCCTAAATTCGAACTTAAATGTCCGCCAGTATTACTTACTACTTTTATCAGATATTCTCTGAGTTCTTTTGCTAGTGTGTTCAATTGGTCTATTTCTAAAGCTTTAATATCACTAGGGCTACTAATCCCATCTAATATTTCGTTCACTATTTTCAACACCTTTACTTATCTTTAATTTATTTGTTTTTGTTTTGCTTCCTGAACAGGCTATAAATTACACCTAATTTATAAACTATCAAGTTAGAGTGCCTTAGTGCAATTTCTTTACCTATAGCTTTACCCCCTACTGTAATAGCAGCAATCACCCCAGTAAGAAGTACATTAATGATAGTATCTTGTATGGAAAATTTAGCTACTAATTTGAGAACAATGACTCCAGTAGCGAGTCCTGATATAATACCAGATATATCTCCAATTACATCATTAAAGAAATTAGCTACAGCTCCAGCATTCCTAATAATAGTTATACTTTCTTTAGAACCTCTTACCTTACTCGCAGCCATTGAATGAAACGGTGTTTCTTCCGCTGCAGTAACCGCAATACCTAGCAAATCAAAAAATATACCTAACAATACTATTATTAATACAATAAAAATAGCACCGTATAGGCTTACATTGTCCATAAGTACTAGTGCAATATATCCAAGTAGTATGGCTGTTATTAACGTAATGACTGTTATTATTCCAATCCAAAAAGTATTTATTTTTTTATGTGTATATAAACTCCTAAACTTTACTTTAGTTTTATTTTTACTCAAATTATTATACCTCGATTTTTCTTATGAAATATTTTATTATGTAATTTAGTATTAACATGAATTAATACTAAAGATAGCAAATTTAGTAAATTTTGCGGCTTATAGTCCAGCAGGTTTTCCCGAATTAATACTTTTTTGTCGCCAAAAAAGTGGTTCCCCATTAAATTAATTCCTACTATGTCACCATAAGTAGCGCTAGATCACCTTACAACCACACTGTAATCCTAAATAAGCTTCAAAAAATGAACAGCCTAGGAGTTTTCCTCAGTGATACCATTTAATCCCTAGCCTCTTTAGCGAAAAAAAGTTTCAAGTAACAATATCTGCTTCACTTTTGGCCAAAAGTTTTGCTCTTAAATTACTATTCCCTTTATTTCACGCAAGGCAGGCTACTCTGTCCACAGCTTTCGCCGCATGACAGGTTTACTCCCGCGCCGTAGATAACTGTATCTAACAGTTTCCACATACGCAGGTCTCCACGACAAAAGGGTCCACGCCCACATGCCATTGTGGATCGCCCTTATGTCTTAACTCCCAGCATAAGCCCGCGACTGGGCGTCACCAGCCAACACCAGGAACTTCATCGATATGCCCTTTTACGGATTTTTAGGCCCGTCTTCGAGATTAATGGTACCAACTAGGATACTGCATCTTTAGTATATCCAATAATATATCATATTTAAAAATAAATCAAGTATCATTAATTAACAAATTTACAAATCTATATATTTATTTTAACATTTATTACCATTAAAATTAATTGATTAATAGAGCTATAACAATACCTAAAGCAGCTCCAACTAATACTTCCATATATGTATGTCCAAGCAATTCTTTTAACTGTCCATCAATCTTTAATCTGTAAGACCCTAAGGCTTCAACAATGTTATTGATTGCTTTTGCTTGCTTACCTGCTGCCATTCTGACTCCAGCAGCGTCATACATTACAATAAAAGATATTATCATCAATCCTCCGAATATAGGATCATTATAGCCTAATAATTCCCCAACTGAGAAAGTCGCTGCCATGACTGAGGCTGTATGAGAACTAGGCATACCCCCAGAACCCATAATTCTATCCATTCTAATTTTCCTTGTTTTTATTAGACATGTAAAGAATTTAATACCCTGTGAAACAAACCAAGCAATAATTGCAGCTAATAAAACTCTATTCTCTGTAATAGTATAAAAGTTTTCCACCAAATACACCTCATTTTTTTCTGTTTCTCAGATAAAAAATAAATTCTTCCAAAAATTCTTTTTCACTGCTATCAAAACTCTTTAAACTATCTAAGGCTTTTTCAATTAATTCATTAACTATCTGCCTTGATTCATCAATACCATTTATAGTTACATAAGTATTTTTACCATTCTTATTATCACTACCAACTTGTTTTCCTAGTTCTTCTGTTGTACTAACAATGTCTAGTATATCATCTTGAATCTGGAATGCTAATCCAATACATCTACCAATCTTTCTAAAAGTTTCTACTTTTTGCATACTACCATTAGCAAGTACTGCTCCCGCAGTTAGAGAAGCTTCTATTATAGCAGAAGTTTTATGAATATGAATATAGTTAATAACATCCATAGTGATATCATTTTGTATGACATCTGCTACTTGTCCACCAATCATTCCTTTTACTCCAGAGGCTTTTCCTATTTCTTTACAAGCTGTTAATTTTTGCTTAGCTTTGACCTTATTATCTTTTAAGCAAGCATCAATCATTATTTCGTAGGCACTATTAAGAAGACCATCTCCAGCTAAAATAGCTATATCTTCGCCATATTTTTTATGACAAGTCAATATACCTCTTCTGTAATCATCATTATCCATAGCAGGTAAGTCATCATGAATCAAAGAATATGTGTGAATCATCTCCATAGCTGCCATAAATGCTTCTATTTCTCTTATATTGTTACCACCGCATATTTTATATGCCTCCATCATTAATATAGGGCGTATTCTCTTTCCATTTGCCATTAGGCTGTACTTCATTGCATTATAAACAACATGGTCATATGCTGAAGTATTTTCTGGCATATATTTCAATAATATCTTTTCTACTACTTTCTGTTTATCTTTTAGCTCATTACTAAAATTCATTACTCTGTTCATTTCCTTCCGTAAATAACATTACACAATCCTTAGTTTTCATTTTGTACAACTTCAATTTCTTTTTCTACTTTATCAATCTTGTTATTACACTCTTTTAAAAACATCATGCCTTGTTTATATAGTTCTAGACTTTCTTCAAGAGTTGTTTCTCCTGACTCCAATCGTTCAACTATTTTTTCTAAGCTGTCCAAATTCTCTTGAAAAGTTAATTTATTACTCATAACTACCCCACTTTCCACTTTCTATATTCTTAACTTCAGCCTCTATTTTTCCATCATGTAATTGTATTAATAGAGTCTCTCCCATATTGACATCCGTTATACTTTTAACCTGTCCATCAGTGTTTTCTATATAAGAATAACCTTTTTCTAAATTGGTTATTGGAGATAATACACTTAATTTGTTTTGTAACAGACTTACATAGTTTTTATTATTATTAATCAATTCCTTAATTCTTCTATTTAATCTATCTTCAAATTCTGTTATATATTGTCTTTCCTTTAATACTCTCATTGATGGACTATTAAAGTCAAGTTTTATTTTATTTAGTTGGGTAGCTTTTATGCAGGATTCAATCTTGTTATTCATACTATTAGTAAGCTTATAATTGTATTTTTCTAATATACCATCTATTTCATCAAAAGCTGGGATAGCAAGTTCAGCTGCTGCTGAAGGGGTTGGTGCTCTAAGGTCAGAAGTAAAATCTGATATTGTAAAATCTGTTTCATGTCCTACAGCCGATATTATTGGAGTATTAGCTTCATAAATAGCTTTTGCGACTATCTCTTCATTAAAAGCCCATAGATCCTCTATGGAACCTCCACCTCTACCAATAATAATAACATCAACATCGGTAACCCTATCAAGATATTTTATACCTTTTACAATATTATTTGCCGCTCCCTCTCCTTGAACAAGGGATGGGTATAACACAAGTCCTATATATGGATTTCTTCGTTTTGATACATTGATTATATCACGAACAGCTGCTCCCGTATCAGAAGTTACTATACCTACTCTTCTTGGATATCTGGATATCTTCTTTTTATTATCCGAATCAAAATATCCTTTTATCTGGAGATTGTCTTTTAATATCTCAAATTTCTTATACAAATCTCCCATACCATCTGATTTTATTTGTTGTACATAAAGCTGGAATGTCCCTGCTCTTTCATATACTGAAATATAACCTCTGGCAGTAATATTAATTCCATCTCTTAGCTCACATTCTACAAAATCACGATAGTTCTTGAATACAACACAGGATATTGCACTATTATTATCTTTCAAAGTAAAATAGACGTGTCCTGAACGATGTATTTTGCAATTGGAAACTTCACCTTTTATCCAAATATCATTGATGACATAATCATTCACAAATATTTTCTTTATATAGGCATTTACCTGTGATACTGAAAAAATACTTTTTTTCATTAATATCACCTCTATTAGTTTACAACTTTGGCAAGTATTCCATTAATGAATGATGGTGAATGGTCGCCACCATATTTCTTAGCAATTTCTATTGCTTCATTAATTGCTACATTAGTAGGGATATCTTCGTCAAATTTTATTTCATAGATAGCAACTCTTAAAATACTTACATCTACTTTGGACATTCTGCTTATGGACCATTTCTCAGCATTCTTATTAATCATTTCATCTATAGATTCTAATTTTTCAAATATAGATATAGCTTTATGTTTTATATATTCTTTAGCAGTATCACTTGTTTCAAGCTCGTTAAGATATACTCCTACTCTATCAGTAAATCTTTCTTCTTCATTAAATTCAATAGCAAATACTAGTTTAAAAATATGCTCTCTCATGATCCTTCTGTTCATAATATACCTCCTGGGATTAAATATATATTGAATAAATATTTTTATTACATTTTAATACCCTTAAATATAAATATTTAAGGGTATCTTTATTATACTATATTTAGTTAATTGTACAAGCAAATATTAAAAAAATTACAGTTATAACCCATTTTACTGGTTATAATCTATCTATTTGCTTTTTTCTACGTTAACACCAGCTACTCTTATGTTAATTTCATCTACTTCAAGTCCTGTCATAGTCTCTACTGCATTCTTAACTTTTTCTTGAACGTTGTTAGTTACTTCAGGAATACTGCTTCCAAAGTCAACGATCAATGAGAGTTCAAGTGAAACATCTTTTTCTCCAACATCAACTAAAACACCTTTCGCCAAGTTCTTTTTACCAAGCATCTCAACTAAATCACCAGTAAAATTACCTACCATACCAGCTACTCCCTCTACTTCTGTAGCTGCTAACCCAGCGATTATAGCAATAACTTCATCTGCAATATGGACTTCTCCGACTTTATCTTTTTCGTGTATTTTAACTGTCTGCCTATCCATTAATTAATCCTCCTATCTCAGCTATATTTTATTATATGAATTCATTCATGCTATTTTTAATAAAACCATTTCTAGGTTAATTATAACAAATCTTATAGGTTTTGCAAATTATTTTTTCTAATAATTTTAGGCTTCCATGTAATAGTAATCCTTACATAAAAGCCTAATATCGTTTCTATATATGTTTATTGTGCTTTAGTAACATCTAATAACGTGATTACAATATTTTCTGCGTCAACCCCTGTTTGTCTCCTTACTACATCTTCTACTTTTGCAAGATCTGCTTGTGATAATTCTTTTGCATTAATTACTACATCAACTTTATTATCAATCATTCTCACAAATACATCCTTGAATCCTTTAGCTTCTAATATAGATTCAGCAGCAGCTTCTTTTTCAATTCTATCTTGAAGGTCAATCATCTCTTTTACTGCTTCCACTTTATTTTCATCTTTCAGATTTTGATTGTCAATTATTGATAGATAACCTTCCTTTAATTTTGAATAATCCTGCTCCCTGTCTATTTTCTTTTGTAAGAAATATCCCGCTTGTAATGTATTACCACTAGTCAGGATAGCTTCCCCTACATTACCATCATTTTTTTCACTAGAAGTTTCTTTTGCTTCTTCTTTTTTTTCATCCTTATTTTCATTTTCTGGAACAGCTGAAGCAGGTTCAGTTGTTTTGTTCTCTCCTTGTTCCTGTTTTTGCTCTGGTTGTTGAGCAATACTATTTGGTGATTGTTGCTTTGATACATCATCTGCATTTTCTTCAGCTTTTGCATCAGTATTGGTGTTCTCACCATTTGGTACTAATGCTGTTGGTGTTGTAACATTATCTTTTTTCTGTTCTTCACTTTGATTATTCAACACTTCTTGTGTAGGAGTACCATCATTTTCTGTAAACTGAAGATATCCCGCTATCGCAATCATAATAACCAAAGCAGTAATTATAATTTGATTCTTTTTAAAAGTTTGCATAATTATTCCCCCTTATTTTGAACCATTTTCATTACTTCTATTTTATGCATAGGAACGTCTAATAATACTTTAGCCGCATTAATTAAGTTTTTTTTAACAAGTATATCATCACCGCCTTCAGCTATTATTACAACGCCACTAATTTCTGGTTCAAGCTCTTTTAATATGATTGGTTTAGTAGAACCATCGGAGTTATTAATAAGTACAGTGGCTTCTTTAGAATCTGTTTGAATACTTTGTCTTGTTCCACCTTCACTATCTACTTCATCGGATTGTGTTTGTGAATTAGGGGTATCTTTATTTATAATTATTTCACCGCTTGTTTTTAACATAATTATTACTTCAACTTTACCCACTCCATCAATATTAGCAAATTCCTTCTCAAGTCTTTTTTCAAGTTTTTCTTCATACGTTTGGGGATCACTTGCCTTATATGTATTAGGTGCGATGATACTATTATCTACCTTGGTATTATTGCTTGGTTTGATAAGATTTTTTGAAAATAATAGAAGCAATAATCCTGTCAAAAACATAATGAAGAGAAAGCTTATTCTTTTTTTATCTTTTTCGGTCTTATTACCTTTTGTAAAAAAATCCAATTTCATCTTTATCCTCCTGTGCTTTTAGGTTAAAAACAAAGTGTAAAAACAGTTAACATGTCTCTATAGTAATATGTATATTATTAGAGGACAATTTATAGAAGTTTTTAATTATTTTTTTTATTTTTTTTTCTAATAGAATATCTTCAGATGACCTTAATGCCATATTATCATTAGATTCTCCTATGAGAATTTTTTGTATTTTTACTCTATCTATCTGAGAATCTTTATTTTCAATATATTCACTGTTCACTGTGAGATTTATTTCTTTGATTGTACCGTAGTCTTCATTGTTGATATCTTCTTCGATTTCTACTGAAGCATTGGTTATAGAGATTTTTTCATCTTCCAGTAGTCCTTTTACATGATTAATTATCTTATCTTTATAAATCTTCAAGGTTATCTCATTTTGAACATCTGCGTACTTATTTTCAGTTCCCTGGGTATCGGTATAATTGATTTTAAATTGATTCTTGATAACATCCAAATTGAATTGTTCAAGTATCCCATTATATTTGATTATTGGATTTATTATTATAATCATCAATATAATTCCAGAAAACAATCGAAAATATTTCTTCATATTTCCACCAGGTATGAGATATTCCAATATCTTAGCTAATAATAAAAAGATAACTATGTTTTTTATAAAACTATAGAATACTTCCATATTTTCATTCCTTCATTGAATAATATTTTATCTTATGTAAGCTGTAATACTTGTTGCATTCAAGATTATTGTTATCGTGATTATAAATAAAAAAGCGGTAATAATAACTATTCCAAGGAGTATAAAACATATATCCCCAACATTGGATAAACAATTAACTATACGTTTATCGGATATTGGTTGGATTATGGCAGATGCAAATTTATATAATAAAGTCACAACAAGTATTTTTATTATTGGTATCAAACATATCACAATGATAATTATCAATGCTACTATACCTATTCCATTTTTTATTAAGACTGCACACCCTAGAACTGTATCAGCTACACCGCTTAATGTAGTACCAACAAATGGAATAGCTGATACTGCAACTTTTACAGATTTATTAGCTATACCATCTATGACTGGTGTTGTAAAACTCTGCATGGTAAGAACTGCTGCAAAAACGATAACAAGTACCTTGATTCCCCAATTTACTATGTTTTTGAATAGTTCCACCATCTTGGATAAAATACTTTCTTCTGTAATGCTGTTAATTATCTCAAGAACAATAATTATATATACAAAAGGTACTACATATTTTAGAATAATGTTTTCTACTACGCCAATTATGATTAGCATTATCTGGCTATAGAGAAAAGTTGAAGTATAATTCCCCGACAAAGCAGTAGCAGCAAATAAGCTAGGTATCAAAGTTTTAATAAAGGTCTGTAGATTAGATATTACTTGAAGCGCTATAGTATTCAATATATTGTAAGATTTCAATATTATGGTTGACATCAATAGAAAAACAACAAAATAGCCAACTTCGCCTACATATTTATTATTAAAAGCAGTAGTAAAATTAGTGAATACTGCTGCTATCAAAGCAATGGCAATAAGTTCTATTATCAATTTTATATTCCCTTTTACTTCTATGAAGATATTATCTAACACTAATCCAAACATATCATTGAAGTTAAGGTCCAAATCTCCGCTAATAACTTTGTTCAATGTTTCCCTGAAGTCAATCTTAAACCCATTTTCATTACTGAGTATTTCGTCCACCGCGGATTGAATATCATCATACTCAATAACTTTTTCCTGCTCTGCTAATATATTATCTACTTCTGATGAAGCAAACACACTTATAGATGATAATTTTAAAGCCATAACTATTATCAATAACCATCTAATTCTTCTCATAGTATTCTCCTAATTCATTTAAAACTAATTGACCGTATATGTAGCAATCTATATTAAGATATTAGTTATCATATTAATGATTGATAGTATTACGGGCATGGATATAATTAATATCATTATTTTTCCTGCCATCTCTATTTTACTTGCTATCGCTTGCTGCCCAGCGTCCTTACATAATTGGGCACCAAATTCTGTTATGAAGGCAATTCCCAGTATTTGCAGTAGTATCTTAATATATATATCATTTATATTTATTAAACCTGTAATTCTAGATATCAAATCCAGTATTACACCTAACTTGTCAATAACAATAAAGAAGATAACTATACTAGCTGCAATACCTATATAAATACCAAATTCAGCATTACTTTTTTTTAGTACAACTATTAATATTGTTGATACAATACCGATAATGACAACTTGTACAGCTTCCATCAAAACATTCCTTTCAGATTTTACCTATATACATTGACTTAAACATCTATACATCCATTTCAATAAGTTCAATATATTTTCTACAGTTGAAACAACGTCTGTATTTTTTCAAACAGTTCACTTATATATTCCACAATCCAATAAAGGACAACAACTAATCCTGCTAATGTAGTTAACATAGCTTGTTCATCTTTTCCTGCTTTCTTTAATAATTGGTTGAGGACTGCAACCACGATTCCAACTGCAGCTATTTTAAAAACAATAGATATATCCATTATTACCCTCCCCTCAGAATAAGGCACGTCAAATTATCTTTTGCTATATGAAAAGTACAATGACCAATATACCCCCAAGAACTCCAAGGCTTCTATACAATTTATTGTATTTGGCATCATCTTCCATAGTAACTTTTATTTCTTCATTTATTTGCTCTAGAAGTAGATTGATATTATTATTTTGCATCTCTTTATCTAGATACCCTATATTTTCACTGAAGATTATAATATTTTTAATATCTGTAGGGTTCAAATAAGTCCTTTTCAATATTTCTTCAGCTTTTTTCTTCCATACTTCTGTCAATGTTTTTCCTGAATTGAGTTTTAGTTCTTCTGATATGGATTTAAAAAAATCAGCTATCTCGTGGTCAAATCTTTTACTGATATCTTCTAAGGCTTCTGGCATTGGAGATAATGAGTAATTGATTTCACCTCTTAATAGAATCAGCGCTTTTTTCAATATTCTAAGGTCATTGCTTCTTCTTATGTAACTTTTACTATAATATAAACCTAAAAGTGAAGATGATATAAGTATTAGAGTGGCACCTAATATTTTTACAACCATGAAATAACCCCCTTAACTTAATTATCAACAACAATACTTATCATTTTGCCCTGCTTATCATATATTTTCTTTACATCACCAACTCCATTTTTACTTTCTAGAACAATAAAACGTTCAATTATATTTTTATCTATCAATTTTTCCAGTATAGGTTTATTCTTGACTTCAATCAGTGACGAGCCATGTACAGTACATATCATCTTGCAACCTGCATTGATAACAAAATCTATGGCTTCTATATCTTCACTGCTCCCTATTTCATCTACAGCAATGACTTCTGGAGACATTGATCTTATAAGCATGAGCATACCTTCAGTTTTTGGACATCCGTCAAGTATATCTGTTCTGATTCCTACATCATTTTGTGGTATGCCTCTATAACAGCCTCCTATTTCAGATCTTTCATCAACTACACCTATGGTTATTCCTGTATTATTACTTACACCATCTGAGAGCTGTCTTACTATATCTCTTAATAATGTTGTCTTGCCACATCTAGGAGGAGATATTATTAGAGTATGGTATATTGTATTTTCTTGAAATATGTAGGGTATAACTTTGTTGGCACAGCCTTTTATTTCATGTGAAATCCTGATATTTATGCAGGTTATGTTTTTTATAGTCTTTACTCTATTATTCTCTACGACAACCTTTCCTGCCAATCCAACACGATGTCCTCCATCAACGGTTATATATCCATTTCTCAGCTCGTCCTCAAAGGCATATAGGGAATAGTTGCTTATGAATTCCATAGTATCCTTCAAATCTTTTTCAGTTATGATATAAGCTCTTTTGCTGCTTGTTACTAACTGGTCTTGGTTTAGAAAGTATTCTTTATTATCTATTCTTATAATAAGAGGTTTATTAACTCTCAATCTGATTTCCTGCAATAAGTCCAACTGCTCTTTCTTTAATGAGCCAAACCATCCTCGAAGATTAGTTGTTAATATTTTTTCAACAGTTTCTTTTTTCATCACTTGTCCACCTTTCTTAAAACAATATATGCCTGTACAAACTTTTTTATGATAAGAATTTTGTTTAATCATAAACAAATTTAATATCTCATATATTGTATAAATCTAAAGTAACTATCAACAACTCACTACCTGATAAGGAGCAAATATGTTATGAGAATAATCTATTTATTGATGTTATGTTTTTTTATAATAAAACCTATTGATGTTAATTGTACTGAAGAGATAAGTTATGAGTGGAAATACATACATGGAAAAGTCATATCCGTTATAGAGGATACTGTTGATGAAGAAAATTGTATGAGATATCAAAAATTACTGGTAAAAGTGACAGAACGAGACCTGGCTGGTGAAGCAGAGATTGAAAACGTGATTAATACAGCTTCAATATATAAAATTGTTGTCAAACCAGGGGATGAAATTATTATTGTATGTAATCAGACAGGGGATACCATAGAAAATGGAAGGGTATATTCTTATGCCCGTGATAAGTATCTAATTTACCTTTTATTAGTTTTTATGGGTGCCTTATTACTCTTTGGAGGTAAAAATGGATTCTATTCAATTATAAGCCTGACCATATGTGTTTCTTTGATACTTTTTGGCTTCTTTCCATTGATAATGAAATCATATAATCCAATTATAGTGGTCAGTGTTATAAGTATCATATCTACTTTAATTACATTGTCTGTTATTGGTGGTCTCAATATTAAAACTTATGCAGCTATTATTGGTACTATAGGCGGAGTGATTACAGCAGGTTTGTTAACATTTTATTTTGGGGCTCTAACACATATTCAAGGTATTGGTGATGAAAATGTTGAACTTTTATCATATTTCACTGAAGGGTATAATCTTAATTTTCGAGATTTGTTGTATGCTGGTATCATTATAGGGGCTCTTGGAGCCATTATGGACGTTAGTATGTCAATTGCTTCTTCTATGGGAGAGCTTTATGAGAGTAATCCTAGAATAGGTAAAGATAAACTTTTTACGGCAGGTATGCGAATTGGTAAAGATATAATGGGAACCATGTCCAACACACTTATATTAGCTTATGCTGGTAATTCTATAAGCATGATTTTAGTATTTTTCTTGTATAACAGGTCATTAGTACAATTTATTAATTCTGATCAGATAGCTGGAGAGATATTAAGGGCGCTGTGTGGCAGTATTGGCTTGATATTCAGCATTCCAATAACTTCTATAGCTTTTATATCCATCAGTAAAAAGCGTAATAATTATGTTAAGCCAAAAGCAGTTTATAGAAAATAATATAATTTAAATAAACTCTGTTTATGTTAGCTAAACAGAGTTTTTATTTTATAAGTTTTTTGCCCATTTGTTCCATAAGCTTTCAATGATATTGACTAAACATGGGTCAAATTGTATCCCTTTATTGGATACAACTTCTTTCTTGCATTCGTCCCAAGATAAACTTTTTTTGTATGGTCTTTCAGAAATCATGGCGTCTATTGAATCACTTATTGCAATTATTCTTGATGCTAATGGTATTTCCTTTTCTTTTAAACCTTCTGGATATCCTTTTCCATCCCATCTTTCATGGTGATACAGCACTATGATAGCTATATCTTTAAGATTTTTGGATTTCATCAATATATCATATCCCATTCTACTATGATTTTTTACAATATTATATTCATGTGGTTGTAATTTACTTGGTTTATTGAGTATATTATCAGGAATACCTATCTTTCCTATATCGTGTAAATGACCGGCAAGATGCAAGTCTTCCAATTCTTTTTTTCTAAGCCCATATTTTTTTCCTATATCATATGCCATATGGGCAACCCTATCAGAATGACCACTTGTATATGTATCTTTTGCTTCTAATGCTCCTATTAAACATTCTATAATATCATGATAACGATGAAATCTTTTATGTCTTAATCTATCAAAAATATCAATCACTTCTTTCTTATTGGTCTAATAACATATAAGAGATATAAATACTTGTCCAAATAAACTTATCATATAACTTTTTCTACATGTCAGGAGTATAATTGATAATGATTAGCAATTTCAATAATAGTATAGTTTATATTGTTAAGTATGTCAATAAATACCAAAATCTCTTACACATAAATCAGTGATTGATATTACAAGTAAATCAGAAAAAATGTTTTGTTCTGACTTGGCTTTTGCAAAACAGTATATGTATATGTTACGCCAGCTACTTGCTCGTCCTGAGCAAAAAAATAAAAGCCTAATGGCTTTTATCTATAAATCAAGTGATATTATGCTCTTGATAAGTATTCACCTGTTCTTGTATCGATTTTTATTTTGTCTCCGATGTTAACAAATAATGGAACGTTAACACTGGCACCAGTTTCAACTTCTGCTGGTTTAGTTGCTCCAGTAGCTGTATCGCCTTTTACTCCTGGTTCTGTATGAATTATCTCTAACTCTACAAATAGTGGTGGTTCAATTCCGAAAACTTCTCCTTCATGGCTTAAGATTTTTACCATATCATTTTCTTTAACAAATTTTAATGTATCGCCTATTTGATCGCTATTAATTGCGATTTGATCATATGTTTCACTATCCATGAAATGGAATAAATCGCCATCAGTATATAAGTATTGCATATCCTTCTTTTCAATATGCGCTTTTGGCATTTTTTCAGTAGGTCTAAATGTTTTTTCAATAACTGAACCTGTTTTTAGATTTTTAAGCTTAGTTCTAACGAAAGCTGCTCCTTTTCCAGGTTTTACGTGTTGAAATTCAATAACAGTGTATATTTGATTTTCATATTGAATTGTTAGACCGTTTCTAAAATCTCCAGCTGATACCATATATAATTTCCTCCCTAACTTTTATCTTTTATAGTGTAAACTAATACGGAATTTTTTTCAATAGTTTTATAACAAATATTAAGATTAATCCACAAAAACTCTATTGTGGAATATACCTATATAACTTATTATAGATAGTATAGAGTATAATTATACTAATTCAATTAATTGTTTTGGTGATGATACGAAGTTAATTATTCCATCTTTGGTTACACATACTAAGTCTTCTATTCTAACGCCACCAAATCCAGGTACGTATATTCCTGGCTCTACAGTAACTACCATATTTTCTGTAAATACATTTTCATCACTGTATGAGAATCTTGGCTCTTCATGTATGAATAATCCTACACTATGACCTAATCCATGACCGAAGTTATCTCCATATCCTTTATCTGTTATAATATCTCGAGCTATTTTATCTATATCTTTACCTACACATCCAGCTTTTACAGCTTCTAGAGCTTTTAACTGTGCCTCAAGTACTATATTGTATATTTCTTTTTGTTTTTCGCTAGCTTTGCCTACAACAAAAGTTCTTGTCATATCAGAGCAGTAACCTTTGTATATACAACCAAAATCAAGTGTTACAAAATCACCTTCTTCAATCTTTTTATCTGAAGGTTCCGCATGAGGTTTTGATGAATTAAGACCTGACGCTACGATAGTATCAAATGATAAGTTTTCAGCTCCATTTTTCTTCATACAAGTTTCAATTTCTAATGCAACTTCTTTTTCTGTAACTCCTGGTTTAACAAATTTTAGAATATGTTTATAAGCAAGATCACCAATAGAAGCCGCTTTCTGAATACATCTTAATTCTTCTTCGTCTTTAATCATTCTTATTTTTTCAACAGTATTACCAATAGGTAATAGTTCTACATTCTTCAATCCTTTTTCATATGTAATGAATTCCTTATAGGATATTGTTTCGTCTTCAAATCCTATTGTTTTTGCATTATCTTTGTCTATGATATCATTTAATATCTCTAATAACCCGCTTTTAGTGTAATCTATTATATCAAAGCCAGGACTCTGTTTATTAGCTTGTTCAGTATATCTGAAATCTGTTAAAAGTTTTTTCGTGTTTTTTGATATGTATAGGTATGCGTTAGAACCTGTAAATCCACTAAGATATCTTCTGTTATAACTGTCTCTAATAAGTACCGCATCGATTTGTAAGTCATCTAGACTGTTTTCTAATTTTTGTAATCTCATTATTATCTTCCTTTCTATTATTTATGTTTTGCTGTGTTATAGTAATAGTCTATAGTGATACTATCTTTTCTAGTGCAATAATATAGCCATCAAGACCTTTTCCATATATTTGCTGTACACATACTGGTTCAATTACCGATACATGGCGAAATTCTTCTCTTTCATATATATTGGAAATATGTATCTCTATGGTTTTTATATTAACTGAAGCTATGGCATCTCTTATAGCGTAACTATAGTGTGTATAAGCCCCTGGATTAATGATAATACCATCAACTTTATCAAAATAGCATTGTTGAATCTTATCAATAATCTCTCCTTCTGAATTAGACTGAAATACATCCACTTCAATATTTAATGAATCAGCAGTCTCTTTTATCATTTCTACCAAACCATTGTAGTCTTTACTGCCATATACACTTTTCTCTCTAATCCCAAGGAAATTAAGATTAGGACCGTTAATAACTGTAATTTTCTTCATAGTATCTTCCTTCTTTAATTATAATAGTGTAATTATCTCTTCAGCAATACTTTCTACATCTTTACCAGAAGTCTGGATAATAATATCTGCTGAACTGAGATATTTATCTTCTCTGGATTCTAACATCTCTGATACCTTTGTGGCATAATCTTCTGTCTGTAATAAAGGTCTAGTATCATCATTTTTTACATTATTAAGGATGTGCTCAACATCTGCATGTAAAAAGATTACTTTACCTATTTTTTTTAACAGCTCTCTATTATTTTCTCTTAGTACTATACCTCCACCAGTTGATATAATGCAATTATTTTTATCTACAAGTGTTTCCAATAATTTGGATTCAAGATTACGAAAATAGTCTTCACCATCATTATTAAATATATCTTTAATACTTCTTTTTTCTTCTTTTTCAATTTCTGTATCAGTATCTATAAAATCTCTGTTCAGTATCTTAGATAGTTCTTTTCCTACTACAGATTTACCACTGCCCATAAAACCTACTAATAAAATATTTTCTTCCATTGATACACTCCTTTTATCCCTATTGATTAATCAAATCAGTCATAACTTCTTTTAATATCTCTTCTGGAATACTGATATCATTCCAAATTTCATATGCTTTGACACCTTGATAGAATAACATTTGAAAACCATTTAATATTTTCATTCCATTTCTTTCAGCTTCTACTAGAAATTTAGTCTTACTGGGATTATAAATCAAATCTACGGCTATATGAAATTTTTTATAGAAATCATCATTTTTTACTGGATTATCATGTACATTTGGGGACATTCCTATAGGTGTTGTCTGAATAGCTATATCAAAAGGTGATATTTTATGAATTTCATCTAATCCTAGTGCTTCAGTTTCAACATCGTAATATTGTCTTATATTATTAGCAAGTATTTCGCCTTTTATAACAGTTCTATTAATAATAGTTATTTTTTTACATTTTTCTCTAGCACAAAGCATTCCTACAGCTTTAGCAGCTCCTCCTGCTCCTATTATAACGATTTTACTATTTTTCAGCTGTATGGAATTATTTATTAGAGATATATTAAGTCCTTCTGCATCTGTGTTATAACCAACATATCCACTTTCAGTGTATTTCAATGTATTGACAGCTCCTATTTGTTCAGCAAGGGGAGTAATCTTTATCAGATTATCCATTACTTGCTCCTTATATGGAACAGTTATGTTGAGTCCTTGTATATTAAGTGCTCTAGCACCTTCAATTGCCTTATCTAGCATACCGTCATCAACTTTGAAAGGTACATATACATAATTCATATTTAATTTAGTCGCTAAAAGATTATGGATACTAGGTGAAATAGTATGTTCTATAGGATTGCCGATCAACCCTAATACTTTGGTGTTTCCATTAATGTTTTGATTCATTCTTTTTTACCCTCTTTAAGTAAGCTTTTATGATTTTCTTTTCAGTGTTTCTTTTTATTTTAGTTATCCATTCTTCTTTTTCTGCAATAGGTACAACTAATATTGTCTTGATTTTTATTCGATTACCACCATAGATGTCGGTAAATATTTGATCTCCTACTAAAACTGTATTTTTTTTGTTAGTTTTAATTGCCTCCATAGCTCTTTTAAGATTTCTAGTCATTGGTTTTAATGCCTTATGAACAGCAAATACCTTTAACTTTTCGTTAAATGTAGTAACTCTGATTTTATTGTTATTGGAAACCAATGCTATTTTGAAACCAATCTTTTTTATATCCTCAAATAAGTCTATTATCTCTTGATTAGGATGTTCCATATCATATGGAACAAGTGTATTATCTATATCAAATAATATTCCTCTATAACCTTCATCATACAATTTTCTATAATTAATTTGTCTAATTGAATCAGTATACTCTGATGGAAAGAATCTCTCTAACAATTATATCACCCTTAAGCTTAATTGAATTTTAGTGTTATATCATTTTGATTATAACAATATAAATACCACAATACAAGTTTTTTAAAAAATCAGTAGTCCAATATAATATATTGAACTTAAGCGTCTATATACCCATTTCAATAAGTTCAATAACTTTAATTCAACTTATATAGCAAAGAAAAGTGTGCAAATAGCACACATAGTCCTGTTTTCTAATCGTATTTATTTGGATACAATTGTAAATCTTTTGTATCGTCACCATTATCAGCATAGACATATACGTTATTATTATCTATACTGATACTAAAATGAGTATAACCACCTTTTTTCATTTTTATAACAGGTAATTGGTCTATTTTAAAACCTTTTAATTCTTTTATTAATGCATTTATAAATTTATCATGGATATCATTTGAATTTACAACAACTTGTTTATTAATGTTTAACTTATCTATAGAATAATTTTTGAATTCATCATCGCTTTTAATTATATTTTCAGCTGCATTGCCTAACAGCGTTGCATTAGATATATCTGTGTCTCTTTTTAATTTGTCTATTTTACTAATCTGTTTAGGAACGAAAATAGCGATAAGTACAGTCAGTATAACTATCATGACTGCTACTTCTACATAAAAATAAGTACTTTTGTTCTTTAGATAATTAACCATCCGTTTCTTCATTTGTAATGTCCTCCAATAAAAAGAATGTTAACTTTTTAGTAATTCATTACTGGTTACAATCTTAGCTCCTAAAGTATTCTTAAAATGATTAAGTGCAAACCCATGTCCTTCATCTGTTAATCCACAGCAACAATCATCAATTATAGTGATTTTATATCCAAGATTATATGCATCTATAGCTGTGTGCAGAACACATATATCTGTACACACTCCCATTAATACTAGCTCTTTGATATTCTGTTGTCTTAAAACCAAATCTAATCTGGTTCCGTTAAATGAAGAATACATTACCTTTGATATATTATATGTTTTTTCAGGTTTTATTTTCATGAATACATCTTCATCAATAGCTAATTTACTTCCTTTTTTATCACAATGAAAAGGAAACAACTTAGCTTCAGGTGAAAACTTGTAACTATCTTCCTCATGGTCATCATTGCATATATACAATATATCTTTATCTTCTTTTATTTTATCAATAACTTTTATTATATTATCTTTTATAGCCTGCCCACGCTTACTCAAAGATAAAACACCTCTATCATCAATAAAATCATATACGTAATCTATTAATAAGTAAGCTGTATTCATCATATTTCCTCCTTATACTATTCTTCTGCAAGTGATATTTTAAATTCTTCAGATTTTCTTCCTAATTCATTATTATATACCACTACCCATAAATATCCAAGACCATCTGAAAATTCTTCTTGTTTTAATATAAACTCTGCCCTATCATCCTCTATAGAGCCTGAAGTTACTAATTGTTGATATTCGCTATTGTCACTTCCTGATGGAACAAAATATACTTCTGCATCTGTTGAATTGCCATCTACCGATGCTGTTAATTTGGTATTGTTATAAATAGTTATAAAACCAGATTCATCTTCTGATAATTTATTTCCTGACTCATCTTCAAATACTATGTTTTCTATATCTGGGGGTTGCTGCTCCAGTAATTCTTTGTATAGTGTCATATATTTATCGTTATTATTAGACGAACATGCCGTCAACGATAATACCATAGTTCCTAAGATAACTATTTTTTTTAATGTGTTCATGTACTCTCCTCCTAAAAATTCTCATACATTCCTTAATAACCTATAGAATACTTTAACCTTATATGTAATTAATTAAACTCCCAGTATACTTCAGATTATATTATCAAGTACTTACTAAATATAGTTTAGCCAGTTATTACTAATTTTAATAGTAACTTCATAATTATTGTAATGGATAATATAACACATTTTATAATAATATAGCAGTTGTGTCAAATTATGGATTGTAATTTGTATATTCAATTACTATTTTGTATAATTAATAGAATGAATTATCTTAATAATCGTTTTATTTAATTTTATTTTATTAAATGCTTAGACTCCTATATTATAATACATTTTCCAATTTTTGTAAAACAAAAAACTCACTATGTTACGTCATCCGTAGGAAGTTTAAGTTGTTAGGAAAGTACCTTAATGCATATGAAAATGGTTTTATTCCATATGCTTAATTAAAACTTTCATATAAGATAAAAAAGGTCATTTTATGACCTTTTTAAGGGGTTATTTATTTAGAAATATTGACTAAAAATTACTACAAATCTAATAATTTTTTGATTCATTAAATTTAAGTAACTTTTGTATATTTGATATAGAGTCTACCATCTTATCTTCTGGAACATTTTCTTTTAGTTTATTGATAATAGCTTCGGCATATAATTCAGTTAATATATTGTCGATATTTTTTTTACAATCATTTTCTTTATTGTCAGGGAATTTCATTATGACCTTGATATCTTTTTTATTCAAAAATTACTCCTTGTTTATGTGTGTTAATAAATATATATGTGGTAGATTGTGAACTAATTAATAAAAGATGATTGAAAGTGGCTGACAGTTGTGTAGATAGTATAGGGGAATATTCACTGCTACATATTCCCCTATACTATCTACACTCTGCGGTTCAGATTATATAATATTTAATTTGCTGTATTATAAAATAAAGTGGGGTTGTTAGATAATACAATTTAGTAACATCCCAAAAAGTATTATCAGACAACCCCTTCTTCTGATGAATCTTATTTTAATATACTAACTTAGTTTATTTTATACTTCCAGATAAGATATCTTTAATCATTTCTATGTTGTCTGTAAGATTACTTAAAACGCTTACAGCTTGACCTAATTTGTCATCGCCTTTTATAAGTTTGTTCTTGAGGAATATAGATTTTATTTCATCAAGACGTTTTTGTTCTTCACTATTAAGGCAACCCACAATTTCTTTCCACTTGAGCATGTTAGCTTCGGCATCAGAGGTTAGTGTCTGGGAATCATTTTCGTAGCTTGCCAGTATTTGATGATTCAATTCTTCGTCATTCATTATAGGTACAATCTTTTCTGCTATTTTATTCATGTTTCTATAAGAACCTTGAAGTTTGAAAGGGGGTTCATTTCTATATTCATCAGCCATAGCTGCAGAATAAATGTATTCCATGTTAACTTTTAGAACTACATCCCTGACTCTAAATAGCTTTTCTATGACACTAGTATACTCATTAAGTTCATCTATTGAATAATTGTTATCAAGATTTACAGTTTCTCTTTCAGCTCCGTTAGCCATTTCAATAAGACCATATATATCTTTTTGGCTCCTGCTTGTGAGTTTACTAAGTACAGGATTAGAGATTAAGCTGTTTTCAATGTAACTAAGCTTGAAGGCTTCTTCATTTTCCCTAAGCATATCTCCAAGATTATAGACGTCCGCTCTATTTGATAGCATATCTGGTATCTTGAATTTTTCACCGCTTTCAGTATAAGGATTACCTGCCATTACCACAGCTACTTTCTTACCTCTTAGATCATATGTTTGCCCAATACCATTATATACTCCTTCAATCTTTCTTTGTCCATCACACAATGATATGAATTTCTGTAAGAATTCTGGATTACAGTGCTGGATATCGTCAACATATATCATTACATTATTTCCCATCTTAAGTGCAAGATTGAGTTTTTTAAGTTCATCTCTGGCACTGGTATTATTTGCTTTTCCTGGATCTAATGATGTTACATCGTTACCAAGGGAAGGACCATTAACCTTAACGAGTATAATACCAAGTCTACTTGCTATATACTCCATCAAAGTAGTTTTACCATAGCCTGGTGGAGATACTAATAATAGCATACCCATTAAATCAGTCCTCTTATTTTCTCCTATAACACCAATCTGCTTAGCAAGATTATCTCCAATTAGAGGTAAATATACTTTATCAATAAGCTTATTCCTAACGAAAGATGAAAGGACTTTTGGCTTGAATTCATCAAGATTGAGTTCTGTTTTAAATTCCTTGATAAGTTCCTTCTTGATATCTTGGAATTTGATATAGTCATTTACAGTAACTTCACTATAGTATTTTAATTTGTTCATAAATCTAGTATAGGCTAATTTGTATGTTCCTTCGTTAATTACATAGTGGCTGCCAACTAATTCGGTTATGGTTATCTTGGAATCTACATTGATAACTCTACCTAAGTTAGCATCGTTCTCAATTAATAGAACAATTACTTCATCAAGTAACCCTGGCAATTCATCCTCATCTATATCTTCAAAAGCATTAGTCTCTATTCCATAGGCCTTAACCCATTCTTTGATTAGATAAAAAAGACCTTCTATGTCATCTTTACTGTTTTTGACAGATAGTTCAAAAGTTTCTAGGGCATTTTTATCTCGTAGATAGCAAACAAAGCCATCATATATTTTTTTAGCTTCTATGCTGACTACGAAATCTTTATTTTTCATGATTTCCTTACAGAGATATTCGGCTGCATCAGGCATATTCTTGCTATCAAACAGCACTATATTATTATAGGTGTTTTCAAGTTTTTCCACTATATAAGGTATATAACTTTCCAAATTAGGTGATGTATTAAAATATTCACTCACCTTAGCTAATTCTCTTAACCTGGATGTCAATAATTTTTTCGTATCAGCATCTATTAATCTATTCCAAAATAGTCTGGCCAAAGCCCTAACCTGACTACTGTATATTAACAAGTCTATGTTCTGATTAAGTTCAAGTAATGCTTTTAATATCTTAGCTGCATCACTATCATGTACCCCTTTGGTATAGCCTTCTTGATATCTTGGTTCCATATATTTTTGAACAATTTCAACCAACTGAGTTTCAGATTTAGAGTATAGCACATCCAAACTTTCATACTGTTTATTACTTGCTGCTCTAAACACCAAATAAGCAAGGTATTCACCTCTATACACATTTCTGCTTTCTGATACAATACTCTGTGAAAAAACATGTTCATATCTACTTATATCCTCATGAACCACTTTATCCCAAAAATCAGTACCTGTTATATGATAATATAATTCATCATCTTTTTGTACAATAGACAAATCAATGGCTTTTGTATTAACTGAAAAATGATGTCGCCCTAATTTTATAACATTTGCACCATTAACATAAAGTTCTTCTTTATCTTTTAGTTGACGGATAGCATCTTCTTTTAATTTTTTCAGTCTCGAGCTAATTTCATCTGCCTTGACATTGTCTCCTAATTCTCTTAGCTGAGAAATAATATCTCTAACCTTCTCAGCCATAATGTCAGTAGCAAGATATCCATTAATCTTTTCCACTGAATCATAACTATCAAGCCTATTGGTTATTCCCTTTATGATACGCTCCGAAGAGTTAACCAATCCAAGGATACGTTTATTCAACTTATCTATCAATGCCTGTTTCTTGCTCTCAAAAGCAGTATATAATTCTTCTCTTTTTTCACCAAGCTTATCTATATACTCATCAAATTCAGCGAATTTACCTTCTAATTCTTGTATCTGGACCATAACTTTATTGAGATATTGGTCACATTTTTCTACTGTATCAGAGACATCTAGGTAATTAACTACAGCTTGACTAAGTAATTTCATTTGTGAATTAAACTGAGTAGTCATTTCACTTTTCGTAAATTGCTCCACTCTGGTTTTTAATCTTGCCTTAGCATTATTAATCAGAGAAAACAAGGATGAAATTTTATCAATGATTTCTGTAGTCATAGTTGGGTCTTCAATCTTAAAATTACTTACAATATCTATCAAAAGTTCTAATTCGGCACATGTTTCATCTATTTTTTCCCAGAGTTCTTTTCCCTCTTTTGATTTGTTAACTTTATCAACGCTATCTTGTAATTCTTTTACTTTATCAGCGTAAGGTTTAAGACCTTCAGGCTCAATTATGAACTCTACACATTTTTTAGAGAACTCCTCATTCTTATCTTTAACTTTGCCACCTAATGAATCAACGAATGGTATATCTGTATATCTTAGGTCCCTTAGGGAAACAATCTTGCCTCGAAGATTTCGTATGTCAGCTAATACCTTTACATATTCATTTATACTATCAAATGTACCATATTCCAGTTTTTTGAGAAGTTCTTCTGCCTCATCTGAAACACTGCTTATTTGCTTCTTTGTAGCTTTTTTGATTCTTACTACTTTCTCGAATTCACCAATAGCAAATGTTGATGTCTCTTTTATAGATATAAGTACTTCTTTTAAGTTATATACCTCTTTTTTATCAAGCCAGAAGTATGAATCTATTATTTGTTCCGATTCTTTTACAATATCAATATATATACTCTGATAGCTCTCACCTTTTTGAATGAGTTTATATACTATCTTACATTCAGCCATACAGTTTACTATATCCTTATTGCCGATATTAAATAAGATAGAATCATTTTTACTTTCACTTACAAAGTTTTTTCCAACATAAGGTGTTTGCCATATCTGTATCATATGATTTTTTCTAGGCTCTTCTTCATTTTTGAAGACAATCATCTCACCATTATTAAAATGGGAGTATCCACTACAGACAATAGGTGTATCTATTGTCTGTTCAATTATGTTATATGAATATACTAAATATATTCCGCTATCAATGTTATAGAAGATATACTGATAATCCTCTCCGTTAGATGAACTAATCATCTGATCAAAAACTGAATTATCCGCTGGTACATCAAATACTTTATATTCGCCGTTTTGAAGATAATAACCCTGAGGGAATATAAGACCATGGTTTCCTGGCAGGAGCATACATGTATCTTTTATGGAATCAATTCTTACAACATTTTTCAACTTATTGTTGAATATGAAATACCTGTAATCATTCTCCTTGTATGGCTTAATCTTAAGTATTATTATCTGGTCTAAATCCGCATAAAATATTTCAGCATCATCAAGGTTCTGGTCCTTATCCTCAACATCTTCAGAATATATCCCTTTACCTGTTTCTGTATTATCTTCTACTTTTATTGTCAAGTCTCCACCGATAGTTTCTACAAAGACTTTATCAAGAATTGAGACATGTGGATGTATCCCTGTTCTTTGATCATCTCTTGATGCTTTGACAAACTTGAATTCGTTTTTACCTATGAATTTAACTTCATGGTCACTTCTACAATCTACATATGTTAATCTTCCATCTTCTATCAGCCATTTGAATACTTTAATGTCTGTAGCATTTTTACCTGTCTGGAAAACCATATAGAAGTATGGTTCAATTATAGTGAATTTAGCGAAAAACGTATTCTTATAATATTTGTATAGCTCATCAAAATCTCTTAGAAACTGATCATCATTAATTAATTCAAGTGTCTGTTTTTGGAATGTACGATCTTTATATTGATAAATAGAAAATACATCACTAAGTTCCACCTTGGATTTTAATCCGATATGAACATTGTAACCAAAGATAAAGAAGTCATCCACTGGCGCCATATCTCTAGGTATACAATTATTCTCGGTTATAATACGTTCGCTTCCAAGAAGCTTTGTTTCAATAGAACCAAAGACTTCTTTTCTAACGGAATTTAGTTTGTGGACACGTTCCTTTAAGTCATTACCTTGTTTTACAAGTCTGTTCTTAATAACTTCATATGTACCATTTTCCATATCGTTATTATCATTTTTAGTTTTTATATCTTTATTATCTTTAACATCCAATATCATCTACCTCATTTACGTGTAGTTTCCATCAATTTTGCTGATAAGTCAGCAACTCCTGCCTTATTAACAGTATCTAATAGTTTACCTAACATTGTTTTGTCTTCACCATTAGCATTATTCATCATTTTATTAACAGCTCCAGCTATTGATAGATTCTTTAAATCTTCAGATGTTAAGTTAAATCTACCTACTAATTCTTGTAATTGTTTCTTAAAGTAATCTGGGTCTCCTGTTATAAATGTTTCCTTTATATCACTAAGTACTTCACTATTATCAACTAAACGGTCATATGATTTACCTCTTGTAATAGAACCAACGATTTTATCAAAGAACATAGTTTCTCCACCAACAATATCAATCTTAGCTGATTTGAGTGCTTCTGTGATAACAGCTGCTTGTGAACTTGCTATATCTTTTTGGATATTGATATCTGCAAGTGCAATTTCTTTTTCTTTTTCTAGTTTGAGTTTGAACTCTTCATGCTCTTTTCCTACTTCGTCTAATGCTTTCATGCTAGTAGCTTTTTCTTTGATTCCTTCCGCTTCTGCCAAATATTTTTTCTTCAAGATATCAGCTTCAACATTTCCTTCTTTTTCTTTTACATCAATCTTAGCAGTTTCACCTTTTGCCTGTGCTAAAGCTTTCGCTTCAATAACTTTTGCCTCAGCTATACCACTAGTTGATTCTTCAAGTACCTTAGCATCAACAATTACTTTTATTGATTCTGCTTCTTTTTGTGAAGCTTTTAATTTTGCATCAGCATCAATGATTGTCTTTTCTGCAATTCTCTCAGCAGCTTGTTTTGAAGCTTCTGCTGTCTTAACTTTTATAATGAGATCCTTCTCTGATTGTTCTTCTGCTTTTTTGATAGCTACAGTTTTATAACGATCAGCTTCAGCAATTGCACGTGTATCTTTTATTTTTTCTTCCTCAACTACAGTATCTTTCTCAACAGCCACTCTTTCTCTTATAACTGACTGAATATCTTTCTTCTGAACCTCTACCTCTTTTTCTTTTTCTATAGTAGCAAGTTCAACTAACTTTTCTTTCTCTGTTCTTTCTAGTAATCTTTTTCTATCTACTCTTTCAGTCTCAACAGCTTCTGTGCTTTCTTTTGCCTTCATAGCAACAATAACTTGTCTTTCTTTATTTTGCTCAGCAACCTCTATCTCTTCTTCAGTTTTAACTCTTGCCATTTCTGACTTGAATCTCTCTTCTTGGGCTACTTTTTCAGCTTCTGCTGTTTCTCTAGAATTAATAATCGCTATTTCTCTTTTTTGCTTAGCTTCTGCCTCAGCATTTTGCTTCTCAAGTTCTAATATAGCCTCTCTTGCAGATACATCCTGTTGTTTAATAGTTTTTTGCTTATCTCTTTCAATCTGATTAGCTAAAATTCTTTGTTCTGAAGTGAGTTCAGTTATTTTCTTGATACCTTCTGAATCCAAGATATTATTACTATTCAAAAGCCCAACATCTGTTTGTTCTAGATAATCGATTGCCGCGTCATCCATAACATAACCATTTAGATCTGTTCCAATAATCTGTAGAATTTCATTTTTGAAAGTCTCTCTTTCAGTATATAGCTGGACGAAATCAAATTTCTTACCAACTGTTTTTAAGGCTTCTGAAAACTTGGCATCAAAGAATTCCATTAACGTTGTTGGGTCTGATGCTTTCTGGCAACCTAATAACTGAGCAACTTTCAATACATCTTCCCTAGTTTGATTAACTCTAACAAAAAAAGCAACCCTTATATCAGCTCTTAGATTGTCTTTACAAATCAAACCATCTTTTCCTTCTCTTGCTATTTCTACTCTTTTAACCGAGATATCCATTACTTCATATCTATGAATTATTGGTACTACAAAAATACCACCAAAACATACTATTGGACCACCAACACCATTTCTTACTATTACTTTTCCTTGTTCTACCTTGTGATAGAATCTTGAAAATAGTGCAAGTAATCCACCAACAACTATTACTACTACTCCTACAGTAGCTAATATAATTTGAACTGAATAATTCATTTTAACACTCCTTATTTTTTACTGAGATAATTTCATTGTTGGAACTGAATTCCTTCTAATAGAATTGTAGATTTTTAATTTTATAAATCTAACTTGACAATGTAATATATATCTTTATTTGTGTCTTTTCTGCTGACAAATGCAGCTTCATCCTTATTAAATGACTCTTCCTCATACTCGGATTTAACATTAATTATTATTGAAGCACCATCTCTTTTGATTTTAGCTTGACCTAGACGTCCATCTTTCACATCACACATAAGTATGCATAGTTGTTCAAGTACTTGATTGTCTTTGTTATCTTGCATATTGCTATACTTGAATATACCTTTTAGAGGAATGGTTTCATACTTTGTCAGAAATATACTGATTATCATGGTAGGTATTAGTAATATTCCATTTAACAGACCTCCTACTGCAACAAAAGGTAAGTAATATATCAACATTGATATAATCCAAAAATTCAGTATAAATATGCTTATAATTAACATAAAAGGCAATTCTCCTACATTTAGAAACGCTAAAATTGCATAGAATGGACCTGAATTATCAGCACCTATGTCGATATCTACATCCAGAAAGTCGAAATCAAATGCACCAATAATAACAATAATCCAGTACAACAATACTACTCCTAATAAAACTGTAGGTATAATATTTACTCCCGTAACAGCATTTTTTAGCAACTCCGTTATAACAACCCCCTTACATATAAAACTTGTAATCATTACCAAATTTTTTATTTTTTACAACACATGCTCAATTTGAAATATTTAAAAATATGTACGTGTAGAACTAAACACTAATAATATATATTATACATGTAATTTTATTACCAATTCTGTATATAGTCAAGATATAATAGTGAGTTAAAACTTTGTTTAACATATTATTATTGATATTAAATTATTGGAATTTTTGCATTAAGTTTGTTCTGGTCAATTCTTAAGTTGGTTTATCCATACCATACCTTGCTTAGACTAATTTCATTAAATATCACTCTTAATGTTTCATATGATTTTTTTGTCTGTTAGAATAAAAATATAGCCAGTTTATTCCATGATAAATCTGTTATTATCATAGGATGACTGGCTACAATTACTTTACTTCTAACTATTATTTTTTTAATTTATATTTATTTATTACTAAGAAACTATACTGTTACATATTCTTTGCCCAGTAAATAGCAGGAATATCTGATTTTTCATTAAACCCTAATTTCTTTGCTAGGTTAATGGATTCCTTCCTAAATGGCCAACAAGACCAGTTTGGTATAAGTTCATTGGAAATACAATAATCAATGAATTCCATGGCAACTGTAGTCGCATATCCTTTTCTTCTATATGCCTCTTTTGTATTTATATTTATTTCTGCTTCACCTGAACCTACTGCAATTGACATACACTCACTTATTATCTCTTCATTATTAACAATTCTAAATCCAAAATTTGATGTATCCTTGATTTTTTTAACTTCATCTTTGTAAGTTATTTTATCGTATCTATTTCTAACTTCTTTATACTTATCTACATCAAAGCTAAAAGTTTTCCTTTGAATAGTAATACAACCACGTTTCTTAAACATTTTATCAATTTCCATCCACTTGTCAGAGCATAAAAATAGTATTAGCTCCTTGTCCTTTGATTTCGGAATCTTTTCATCAAATATATACTTGATTAGCTTTTTATTAAAGTTGGTATTGTCTTCAAAACCAACTAGATATAAAAATTCACCTTCTATAAATGCAGTTTTTGGTGTAGCCATATTGTCTACAAAAATTCTACCTTTTAAGTTACCCTCTACAACTGAAAATATTAGTGCTCTACTATGGCTTATATTATCAATCAGTGGTTTAATCCTTCCAAAATCTTGTTCTTTTAATTCAAACATTATATTCCCCCCGTTTGTTATAATTCATGCCGTTTTTAGCAATCATTTTCTTTGGGTATTATTATACTAATTATAATTTTTTTTACTACCTTATCTTCTCTTAGGAAATAAAGATGATATTTAATGATAAAATTTAAGCCTACCAATTAAGGCAGGCTCGTACTAAAGTAAATCTAATTTATCTTTTTTTATTAATCCATATCAAAACATAATTCGTATGGTTCTGCTAAATTTCCACCATCATAGTCTACACGTACATATACATAATCATTCTTATTTACATCAGTTTTGTAATTCTCATTACCCTTACAATCAGAAATCTTTATCAGTATATCCTCTGATGAATCATAAACATAAAAATCTATGTCTATATCACTACTAGCTTCACCAAAATAAAAATCTATATCCATCTCTCCAGATGTAGTGGCAACAAGTTTAAAATAATCAGTATCATCATAACCATTTACAGTTCCATGAACAAATGTATTACTCTCTTCTACATCATAAGTATCCGCATTTTCCATTGTATCATTATTTTCATCTTCTACATATTCTTTATAAGCTGCATTTGCAATCATGCCTTGTGATAAAATTAAACTTCCAGCTAATATTAAACCTAATATTTTTTTCATTCTATTATCCCCCTTAATTAAATCAACTTTAGTACAATGTATACAATACACTTATCACAATAAAAAGTCTGTCAAATATTGTATGTAAAATTCGCAATTTTTGACACATTTACATTATTGTTAATATTTAGTTTATTTCAATTATGTTTAATATTTTTTTATCTATATTTTAATATGAACTATTCTATTATTAAAGTTTTTTTGAAAAAAGGTATTAATATTAACAATCTAGTTCTCGGTCAAGTATTTCTGCTCTAACTGTCACTCCTGACTGGGTCATCCATGAGCCTTCAAATTTTGTAAAATCATACTCTATCTGCTCCATCATTTCTAGCGTTTTATCATCAACTACTATAGGATTAATTTTTGATTCTGCTTATATTTGGTATGCTCTTATATATTATTTTGTCATTATTAATAGATGTAATAGCATCTACACACCTCATACCAAATCCATTTTGAAAGAATGTATTTATTGCTATCTGATCATGGGCGTATATTGCTATCGCGTGATTAAATAGTTCTTGTTCAACCCAGATTTTCGCCACTTCTTGATATAACATTGAATAAATATATGCTCTATTTTCTTTAATTGTTCCATGACCATGTATGGGACAGAATATACCTTTTACATTACCAAAAAAATTGTTAATCGGTCCATAACCAGTAATGAATATCATTTATTGTTTTCCTCTTTTCTACCTACTCTGTTTTCTCCGCAAAACTCTTTTCATTACTAAATCTAATTTTTATGGATAATAAGAAAAACACTTGACTCATCTACCTCATGAATTTTATAGTCATACCCTGATAAATCTCCAATCTCTTCTAAATCTTTCTGAGTATGCGTAGTAGCTTTAAAACCATCCTTACAAATAATAACTCCATCCTTTGATTTATCATAATCAAGCTCACCTATTAACCCCTTATCAGCTTGTTCTTCAAACCACATTAGCCTATACTCCCAAAATTTTTCACTATAAGTACTGAAAAAAATTTTTCCACCACTCATAACCATTTTCAAAATCTTCTCAATCAAATCAGTCGATTTAATCTTCATTGCAGACAAACCATTTTGCAAACAAAGTACTACATCAAACTTTTCTTCGAACTGAAGATTATGTACGTCCATATCTATAATCTTTGCATTGTGACTATCCTTCAAATATTCCTTTCCTAACTCAACACTTTCTACAGAAACATCAATGCCAACAATTGATTTACAATCACCCGCTAATTCCTTAACAATACGTCCATAACCTGCACCTAATTCCAAAACCCTTTCACTGCTTGTCAGATTATCTCTAACAAAAGAGATTTCCGCATCCAAATACTGTTTTACTCTGGGTATTTCAGTTTCGTATGCCTTAAATAACATTGTTGAATTTAATTTTTGTGCATAATAATTATTTTTCATCAATAAACCTCCCTTTCAAAAACTTAAAATATATTAACCCATAGTTTTGAAAAAAATTCTTTTATACTAATATTCAAATTCAATATATACTCAATTATATACCCTTTATTTATTGTTTTCAAACCTTCAGCATCATTAGCAATTCATTATCTATGCTAACCAAAAAACTACACTCCAAATTGAATATATATAATTACTATCTCAGCAACAAGAATATATAATGTATTAGTATATATATAATTTGTCTTTATAACTATTTGTTTTACATTGTTTTAATATTCTGTTATAATATTACTAATATGGTGTGTCCCTCGCCTGACGAATGGGGAGGACCTTTTATGAATACTTTTATTATTATTTTAGGTATTATTTTAACCTTGTTAAAAATTACTGAAACATTAATTAATATTCACATAAAGTTAAAAGGCTAGGGTATTGAATACTAAAAAGCCCTTTAGACAATTCAGTACCTATCTCCTCAATCCTAGAGGGACAATACCATATTGGAACAAATGCCTTATAATCTTTATCTTAATTAAGTAGTTTTCTCTTGGATTTCTTTATCCTTTGAAGCTTTTGTGACTGCAGATTGAGCCTCATACTCATTCTGACTCTCTGCTAATCTAAGTAATTTTTGTACTTTCTCTATAACTGATTCTAATTCATTTTGCATCTCTAATTCCCCCTTTGTAAAATCAATCTTTTACAGTTGTTCCTGAACTAGACCAAACTTTAGTGGCTAAACTTATTAATCATTTTTAGATTTAATTTAATTCCTTAATTCCTACTTATGTCCCGATTATGTCTGGTTCATTACTGACTGTGTCCAAATGCATTGTACTTGTTATAAATCTGTATTATACTCCTTGTATTATATAAAAAAGAAGGGATTGATTTTATATGGCAACCTATTATATGCTAGTATATTGTAATGACGGACCGGATACACCTACTAAATTTCTTATGGGAAGAAGAAATAAAGAAGGATACTTTTTCCACAAAAAAAGTGGTGGTGAAGACATACCAAGAAAACCTCAAGAATTTTACTCATCACAAACACCCGAAAAATTAGTTTTGCCCGGGGGAACACCTGATTCCAGTTCAGGTAGCCCCTTTAATCTTGCCAATACTGAATTCATGGAAGAAACAGGAGTAAATTTACTTGATGACAGCTATGGAGTACATCAAGATCGAGATGTAAATGTACAACCTATATATGACAGAGGAAAGCTAAAAGCTTACATAGTGCAAGTCAAATTAAGCAATGATAATTTTAGAGATCTTCAAACCCTAATTAACCAAAATATGGCTACTAAGAGTGATAAAAGAATTGCTATCCAAAATGGTACTTATCAAACGACTAGAACCGAATGCCCCATCCTAGATGATGAACTAAGTGGTATGGAAGTACTTGAAACTGGTACTGATAAATTTAATACAGTTCTTCAAGATATGGATACGATAGACCAAGGTGCACCTTATAAATATAGAGGTTGGTTTGCAGAGGGTATTGTTAATTGTATTAAAAGAATTTACAATTTACATGTTGACACTACCTTCAATGACGGAAAAAATATAAATAAATGGGTTCGTGATATAATCTTATATCTGGATAAGATGCATCGTACTCGTCGCCAACTTGATGGTCGCCGTCGTTATGAGCATGATGATTATCGTCGTCCTGAGCTTGATGTTCGCCCTAGTCGCAAATATGATGATTACCATCGTCATGAGTTTGACGATTATCATCGTGGTGAACCTGATGATTACCGTCGTCCTGAGTTTGATGATCGCCGTCGTCGCGAGCATGATAGCCACCGTCGTCGTGAGCGTGATCGTCATCGTCGTCGAGAACGCAGTCGTAGTCCTAGATGAGGATTGATAAAACTATTATTTTTTACTCTTTCCTATTTTCAGCCTGTATATTCTTTAATCAAAAGTAAGGCTACAGTTTATCACCGTAGCCTTACTAAATAATTCTTTAAATATGTTATTTTTATTTTCTGTGTATCATTATCTACTTCCATTAAACTCCTTATACAACTTACTAAGTGCCTTCTTTTCAATCCTAGAAACATACGACCTAGAAATCCCTAGCATATTTGCTATCTCTCTTTGAGTCTTTTCTGCTCCATTATTCAACCCATATCTTAGCTCTATTACTGTTTTCTCTCTCTGTCCTAGTACATACTTCATTTTATTATATAATAGACGTATTTTCATCTTCAGATCGACTTGGTCTACAATAGAATCTGCTTTTGTCTCAATAACATCAATTAAACTGATCTCATTTCCTTCTTTATCAATTCCTATAGGTTCTTGAAGTGATATTTCTTTTGCATGTTTCTTTTCATTCCTTAGCATCATTAGTAATTCATTATCTATGCTAACCAAAAGACTACATTAGAAATAGGATATAGTGAGTTATCAGTTAATCAGTTACCAGAGATTACAATAGGGAATAGAATTAGAAAAAATAGACTAAAAAAGGGGTTATCACAAGTAGCTCTTGCTAAGAAAGCTAACATTGGTAGGAAATATTTAATAGGTTTTGAAAATGACCAATACTTTCCTTCTTTATATAATATAAGAAAAATTGCTGAAGTATTACAGGTAGATGAAGATTATTTATGTGATAGTTATTTGAGGTTTATTAAAAATAATCCATCAAAGAAAATATTATCAATAAGAGAGGGATTGAATTTAACTCGTAAGGAATTAGGTGAGTTATTGAATGTTCATTCTGGTACGATAAAAAAATGGGAGCTTAATATTTCTACTATTAATAGGGTTAATTATAGTAAGCTTATTATTGAGCCTTCTGGTTAAATAATCTTCATTTATATATTTTGTACAGGTACTTATAATTTAACTTACCAATATGGATAGATTAATACTGAATGATAAGGAAATCGCTTTTACTTCAAAGAAAACATTTACATTCCAATTTGGATAGATTAATACTGGCTTCTTCACCATCTTCTACTATGGCTACACTTATTTACATTCAAAATATGGATAGATTAATACAATATTCTTTAAATTCCTTTATAGGCATTTTATAAAAATTTACATTCCAATATGGATAGATTAATACAAAAAAAGAGGTGAATAAATTCATGCTTAATTTAAATTTACATTCCATATGGATAGATTAATACTTTAAATCCGGGAATATGTCATGATATCTTTTTCTAATTCACATTCCAATATGGATAGATTAATACTGAGTATTCTACTCCTGCTTCAACTTCAAGTCACACATTTACATTCCAATATGGATAGATTAATACAGACTTTCTCCACTTGCAGCAGCCAAATCTAAAGTATTTACATTCCAATATGGATAGATTAATACCTATTATGGTAATCTTTATATTTGCAAACGTATAAAATTTACATTCCAATATGGATAGATTAATACTATAAACCATAATATCACACACGCCATTTAAGCCGTTATTTACATTCCAATATGGATAGATTAATACTATGATGTAAAGACTATATTTAATAAGCTTCATTATTATTTACATTCCAATATGGATAGATTAATACATATTCAGAAGGCAAAACCAATGTATTTGCATCATAATTTACATTCCAATATGGATAGATTAATACGAAACAGCTGTAATATGGAACAGCATTTGTGGGGAATTTACATTCCAATATGGATAGATTAATACTATAACAGCTATGGTAATGCAAGGTGGTTATGTATATTTACATTCCAATATGGATAGATTAATACTAATATAAATATTTTATAAATCTATCTTCAGCTGTATTTACATTCCAATATGGATAGATTAATACATAAACACCAGTTTTTACAATTAGTCCCTTATATTCATTTACATTCCAATATGGATAGATTAATACTGTTGTACTTTTAAGTTTATTCATACATTCTTCAATATTTACATTCCAATATGGATAGATTAATACTAACAAAAGTGTGGAAGTCTGGACCATTCATCACCATTTACATTCCAATATGGATAGATTAATACGCTAAATGCTTTTTTATATATTTCTCAACCATTTCTTTATTTACATTCCAATATGGATAGATTAATACCAAGACACAACACATTCATTTCAAAATAAATACATGATTTACATTCCAATATTGATAGATTAATACCTCCATCTTTGCGCTAAACTCCAAGCTAGTTTCATAATTTACATTCCAATATGGATAGATTAATACTGGCTTCTTTTAACATAGATACCGTTACTTGTGTTTATTTACATTCCAATATGGATAGATTAATACAACTTCGCTTACAAAATCGTAACTATCAATTCCAATATTTACATTCCAATATGGATAGATTAATACTAGACATTCAAGAAGATTTAGATATATATATTATAAATTTACATTCCAATATGGATAGATTAATACTTTGAACCATATATACGTCATATAGCATTTAAAGACCAATTTACATTCCAATATGGATAGATTAATACATGGCTAATGGATTTGGAGCAGATGATATTTTAACATTTACATTCCAATATGGATAGATTAATACTCCGTTAAAAGTAACCGATAGACTTCATAATCCTAGATTTACATTCCAATATGGATAGATTAATACGCATCTCATTTAAGTCCCCTATTAATGTACACTTAAATTATAGTTTTTGTCGACCTCTTTTTATTATGTCTATTATTAATTTAATAATATCACAAATTAAGTATTCTATCTACCTAAACCTGCATGCCTTTAACTTTTGTCGTACTCCCAGTATTTTCACACTATGTTACATCGACAATTCATTAGTATTAAAAAAAGTTAGATAATGCATCATCCTTTTTACCCCAAAATTCTTTATCTAACCATTTTTCATTTCTACTTTTAAATATTATCACAGAATCTATGTTTTTTCTAATAAGTTTATTTAATTCTGACTTTAATTTTACTATTTGTCCTTCTGTTATTTCACCCTCAAAAACAGAATTTTGAATATGAGTTAAATATTTCTTACAGATTTTAAACACTTTACCTAATATTTTTTGTCCATTTCCTAGTCCACTTATGTCGTATACCAAAACAACATACATTTCTTTTTTTCCTCCTACCACCAAATTTTAAACCCCTCATATTCTTTCTCTCCCATTAAATGTTTTATCAATTTATAACATTCAAGTCTAATTAAATGCTGATACGTTACATTTTTTGATAAATCTTTATGCCGAATTGTCTTTTTAAGCATATCATCAAACTTCATCGAGATTAATCTCGATGCATCTTTTTTTAAATGAAGATAATTTAAATCTTTTGTAAAACTATTTTCTGTAATTTGATTTTTATTTAGTAGTGAAAATATTAATCTATCACCTAAAATTGGTTTAAATACCTCTGCTAAATCCAAACTTAATGAGAATCTCCTTACTCCTGGTTCATGTAAATAGCTAATAGTCGGATTAAGTTGAGTTCTATATATTTCTCCTAATACTCTTGTATACACTAATCCATTAACAAAAGAAATCATTGTATTAATCATATTGTCAGGAGGATTTTTTACTCTCTTTTCAAAATTTATTTGCTGATCAACTATAATATTCCACGCAGAATAATATTGTTTTCTAATATTACCTTCAATACCCATTAATTCATTAATACTATCAGTTTTTAATATTTTTTTTCTCAGAGAATCAATTTCTATCATTGTTTTTTTTACATCTTTACCTCTACTATTATAGTATCTTAAATTTCTATAAATATTGGCAGCAGCAGCATCAATAAATTTCCTTGCTATACCAATTCTCTTTCTGTCATCATCATAATGCCTAACTTGTTTTACTAACAAGTTACCTGCAAGCAAAACCTCTTTTGGATAAAAGCTACCTGTATAAAAACTATAATAATTAAAAAAGTGTAATGGTATTTGATTTTTTGATGCAAAATTTATAAATTTTGTATTTAATGTCATTTCAGACATAAAGTATATATCTTTTACTTGTTCTATAGGAATATCTCTAGTTTCATTATAACTATTTGTAAATTGCAGTGTATTATCCTTTCTATGTATATTTCCATTAGTATATATATAGTAACTACGTTTCAATTAGCTCACCTCCTTAATTAAATATAGCACAGTTCAAAATATGCACATTTCTTGCAAAACCCTTTTTTTTCAAGCATAGGTGGTAATTTTCTACCTACAATTTTTTTTAGATCTATTAAAATAGCTTCTATACACTTCTCATCCTCCTCTGTCAATTCTATGTTAATACACTGCTTTAGAAGTGGATAGTCAACTTTACCCTTAATGTTTTCCACACCTTTATGTTTTAGATAATACAAATAATATTTTATCTGAATTATTCCTGCTTCTTCGATTTTTCTACTTTTTTTAACTTCATGTAATATCCCTTTATCTTTTATATAGTCAATATTAATTACATTATCTATATTTATATGTTTCTCTTCTCTTTCATAAGTATTTTCATCAAGAACCTTTCCTATTTTAATATTTTCATCGTCTGATTCCATTTGTATCTGATTGTAGAAGTACCATAATTTCCTCTTGCAAACAATGTAATAATAAATCATCATTCCACTAATTGGCTTATCCATACCAATACCTCCTATTACAAAAAATTATCATAGTTATCTACTACATCTTTTAATTCTTTGCTTGTCAATCGTATAAATCCCAACTCATTATACTTGCAATTAACAACATTAATAACTTCATTTCTACTTAATTTAATTTTTTTAGTTATTACATTTGTGCCTTGATAGTAGATATCATATCTACCAACTGGTACAGTATATTTTAAAATTTCTTCTTTTACCTTTATTTTCTCTAATCTTATTTTATCTAACTCTTTTTTTTCTAACTTTTTTGTTATGCATTTTAATAGCTTTCTAGAATTCTCATCTATCTCATTTTTATTCTCTTGGTAAATTTTATTAGGTATGACATTGTATGATACAATGTTTCTTAATCTGGAATCTTTTTTGTCTAGCTCATAAGGCTCTAAATCTTCTACCCATTTCATAAATCTGTTATAATTAAATAAATAGTCACTACCTTTTAAATTTTGTATTGTTAAATACTTATTTACTATATTTACTTTATCTATTTCTGTTAATACCCCATCTATATTTTTCAATGCATCTTTTGATACTGAATATATTTTACTATCGATAAATCCTTTATTTCCATTTGTCAAAAGATTTTTATCTATTTCTAAAAACACAAAGCAATTAGCTTCATCTATAGGTTTTACACCCTTTCTGTTACACCTACCAAACCTTTGAAATAACCCACTTATATCTGAGAGCTCTGTGAACAAATAATCAAAATCAATATCTAAGCTCGCTTCTACAATTTGTGTGGATATCCATATACCCTCACCTATTACTTCAGTTTTCCCAAAACTTAAAATTTGTATTTCTTTTGCTGTTCTTTCACATTTAATAAATTTACTATGCAAAATATTTATATTTGATTCTTTTTTTTTAGACAATTCTATGTATATCTGTTGTGCCTTTTTTACAGTATTACAAACCACAAGAATTTTATTACTTACACCCTTTTTTTTATTTTCTTCAAATTTATTATATATAATATCAGTATCAATCTGATTATGATATATCTTCACATTATGTCTTTTTATATCAGTTATAAATGTTTTTTCCTCGAACTCAATAGGATTTTTCCCTGTCTTTAATAAATCTTTTATAAATGGAGCTAATGTTGCAGTTAAAATTGCAATCTTTCCTCCAAATTTATTTAATGTTTTAATCCCATAAATCAAATATGCAAGTAAATCCGCACCATACATTTGAATTTCATCAATGACTACTTTTGAATATGATAATGTAGCAAGTTTTAGCTCATAACCTTGGTATTTAAAAACAAAATCAAATAATTGATCTAATGTTGAAATACTAAGAGGTAAAGATAGTTGTTTGCTTTGATTGTAATAATCCATAATATCCATTTCATCATTTTTATCGTCATTATAATAACTTAGTGAATCCGAATGAAGAAGTGCTAATCTAGATTCAATATGCTGATTATCTAAAATATTTTCTTTGATTCTTTTATATATAGAATTTATTGCTGTCTTTAATGGTAATATAAAAAAGCCTTTCGTATTGCCTATCCAATGAAGTCCAGCCTCAGTTTTTCCCATACCTGTTTGCGCAACTACCGTAATATTGTTATTGGTGTTTTCTTTGCAAAATTTCTGAAGATCATTCCAGCTTGCATCATTATCTTCGTTTTTCCATTTCTTTAATAAATTATTAAGTCCACAACTCAGAAAATTATTTTCATATTCAATTGGAATTTCTCCACTAGCACTATAGTCACATTTATGGAGTAACCCTTTTATGATAATTGCATCATCATTTTTTGTTATTTCTTTTAAATTACTAGGCGTACTTATTTTAATAGGATATATTTTAAATTCACTTAGTAAACTTTTTGATAATTCCTTGCATTCTTTATTCTGTATTGCTCTTAAATTATCACAATAATTATGATGATTTAAAACTGCAAATCCTACTTTATAATAATCTTCTTTATTTTTAAATTCTTTTTGATTTATAAAATATAAAGATAACACGTTATGTGCCATCTCAATATTTTCATTAAACTTAGTATTATTCTTTACTCTTTTTTGAAACTCCTTATTAACTTTACCATAATCATGATATTCACAAGCAATTTTTAAAAGTTCATAAACATATTTGCTTTTTATATAATTAAGATTTTGTAATATATCAAGATTTTTCAATACTTCATCCGTATGCTCTCTTATCGTTTTGTCAGGTTTTGCTTTATATATAGATAAATCCATAAGATCACCCCTAATTAAAATTAACTATATATGACTTATCTTTGTTTATATCAAAATAAAGATTCTCACAACCTTCTTCTATTGAATATCCAGATGTATATACAACTTTCTTTTTTTCAAATATTCGTTTATTATCTTTTATTTTATAATTTTTATTTAAGTAATATTTTGTTCCATTAGCTATTATTTTATCTCCTGACTTTAAATATACATTCTTATTTTTCACAAGATTATAATTGATGTAAGCAGAATAATCACTCGACATTCCCTCTTCATATCTTTCCACAACATCTACAAAACAGGTCTCTATAACCTCTACAAAATCTTCACTTCTACCAATCGATTTTAAATTGTATATATTATCTCTAATATCTTCAAGCGTGTTTCTATCGCTCTTTATGTGAAGTATTAATTCTATATTGTTTAAAACTTCATAATACTTTATTGAAGTTGTAAGACTTGAAAATAAAGCATATGGTATTTCATATTGTTTATATTTATATTCTTTGAATCTGTCTTTAATGTTTTTTTCTAATTCTTTTATTTGTTTTTCTCGTGTAGAAATAAGTTTATATTCTGAAGTTTTACTCTCATAGTTCTTCTTTTTAGTCATCAATGTCTTTTTACGTTTTTTTATAAGTGATAATACTTTAACAATTCTAGTTTTTTTGAATTCTGTTAACTTTTCCGATAAATCTTTTAAGTATCGATATTCTTCTAGTAATGTTTTATTAATAATCTCTATTGTAATTCCCTTTCTAAAATCATTTCCAGTAGCTGCTTTTGCTTTTGCAACTATATCAAATGCTGTAGATAAGAGATTTTCATTTTTCATTTTTACTAGAATCCCTCTATCATTCATTGTAGAATTCAAGAAACAATAATCTGTGTATGGTTCTTTATTCATAGCTTCATATTTACCCTGAATACTAATATCCATTGGGTGATACTCTTTATAACCACAAGCACTATGTAATGCACCAATTATCGTTGAAAATGGTGGAAGTGGATATGTCATTTTATTTAAAACAGTTTCTTCTTTTTTATAATTTGCACTGCTTTGCGTTAATATAATTCTTAAAACTTCCATACTTACACCCCATAATAAGTATTGACCTGATCCCTTAAACTTTCAAAAAAATCAGCAATACTATTAGGTTTCAATTCCTTTTTTATCTCTTGTTCATTTCTAAAATTTTCGCCTTCTAACAATGCTACGCTAAACCCCTTGTTGATTCTGTCTTTTAAATCTGTAGTAATTAATAGTTTGTCCTCTTTTACCCTGACTACATTTTCAAAATAATGAGTTTTTCTGTTAGTTAGACCACCTACTATAAATAGTGGCTCAGCATTGTCTAAATTTCCTTTTACTACTAGATTAAGGTTTTCTACTGCTCCTAATATGCTAATAACTCTATCTGCTTTTTCCTTGCCATAAGCTTCTGGTGTTTTAAAATTCTCGTCTTTGCCTATCATGTCAAGGTCTATAGTTATACTATATATTTTTTTAGTTTTATCATACTCATATTGGTATGGCATAAGTCCACATTTCCCAGATTCTGCTTGTAAATTTATTTTATTGTTTTTAGCAAAGTTTGAAGCAAGATATAAATTATTATGAAATCTAGTTTCATTAACAAAATCATCACATGCTACCGCATCAGTCAAATAAAATGAACTTTTTCTAATATAAGTATTTCCAGTTGTATTCATATACCCCCCCTCTAATGCTCTACAATTAGTAACATTAAGTTCCTCTGAAACAACCTTTTGATTTACTTTTTTATCTACCACTGTTTGAAGATCATCATACATACCACTTTGTACCATTATTGCATTTTTAAGACTCTCCCTACTCCTTGTCGCATAACTCTTGCCATTTCTAAAAACTTTTTGAACACTTGATATATTTCCCAACCCTTCTCCATAATTAGATGTAATATTTGCTACAATTGTTAGTGTTAATGCTTTTTTATTCATCTTTTTTCCCTCCATTATCCTGTATAGATTCATTGTTAAGCGCATTAATGAATGTATACGCAATATTTTTATTATCATCAAAGTCCCCGAATAAGTCATATGCAAAGTCAAAAACTACTCCTGAATAGGAAGATAATTGTAATAGTATTTCGCAAAACCTTTCATAATCCTTAAAGGTAATTGCACTTATCAATTTTTGCTTATAACTATTTACTTTATTCTCTGGCATTATTTTTATCACTCTTTTAGCACTTGCATAAGCAGATTTCATTTGCTTGTCCATTTTATCCCCTCCATAAATTAATGTGTTAATATTAATAAGTGTTTTGATATTATATGAATAATTCATCTTTGATTTTAGTAGTATTTCTATTAAATCATCAATTTTTATACCATTTAATATATTAGTTGTTATTTTCTTTTCAAAATCTATATAGTAATTATCATTAACTTTATATTTCATTTTTATAGCTTTATAATTATTTATAGTATTAAATATTTTAATAGCATCTTTTCTGATATATAATGTTTCAAAATATTCATCACTTCTGTTTTTAATAATTACTTCAACATCAAAATCTATAAAATCAACAGAATTTTTGAGCTCGTCAAATAATGTACTTCTAGGATTATCACTATAACTAATTTTATTATTTGTGTTTAAAAGTTGTTTTATCGAATAATTATTATTTATAAAAAATGCTTCATATGACTTTGAAAATGCAAATGGAATAAAATCGAACTCTTTCTCATCCTCATGTTTGTATGTTTTAAAATCCCAATTATACGAAATTGATTTACTCTTTTTTCCTATATCTATATTATAATTTTGTAATCTACAAATGCTACCAGATTCATTAAATAAACTCTTTGTGTTTGCAAAATTAGCGTATAAACTTTTACCAGTTCTGTATGTTTCTTTTATCAATAATAGTCTATTTTCTCTAATATATTGTAATATAACATTTCCATTCTCACCTGAAAATTTAATATCTCCAAAAACTTTTTTCATAATTGCATTCGCTTTTAATTTATCATTTACTGCTTTTATTTGTTCATCAGTAAATTCATTACTATTCAAAATTTCTTCAACCAACTTATGGTGCATAGCATTTTCAAAGTAGTATTCAACAAATAGTAGATATCTTTCTTCTGTAATATGCTTAGCATTGTATAATATTGCATCATGATCAATTTCATATAAATTAGATCCTACATCCCATCCTTTACCTACAAGATAATCAAAATATTTTATTAGCCCTACTATACTTGCACCATATCTCCAATCAGTTGCTTCAATTCTAGTGTCAAAATTTTCATTTTCAATTCTACTTTTCATATAATCTCCTTCATATTATTTCAAATAAACCAAATCCACTTGATTTACGGCTTGCAATTCCATTCTTGTATAAATACTTAAGTAATTCTATATTACCTGTCAAATGAAACACACCCACTGTGACTTCAATAAATTGAGAATGATGCCTTACTACAGTTTTTTTACCTCTTATAGGCACCATGGAAAATCCATCTAATATGGAAGTTGATAAGGTATTAGAATCATCAATTTGAAATTTTAATATTTTGTTAAGTACTTGATTAAAACCTTTTTTTTCATAAGAATAATATATATCTTTATTATTTTCCTTATTATGTTCTCTAACACACAATGGAGACATAAAAATAACTTCAATAGTATTTGTTGTAATTACTGATTCCTTTTCTATTAAAATATTTTTTATAACCATTCCATTTTCATTAGCCAAAGGGTAATATTTTCCCTTTTGCAACATTAGTGAATTAAAAAATATAATTCCTGTTCCTAAATCACCTGTGCTAAAAGTAATATGTATTTTTTTTGGGGGCACTAATATCTTCTCTTTATTAAATTTACTATTTGGTATGCCTACAGCAAATGTAAAAGGCTTTTCTTTTCCTATTTCATAATAAGTAGTGAAATATTTACCATTCTCATATTTCGTTAAGCTATGTTTAAATAGGCTAAGAACTGCTGGGCGGTAATCTAATGGTAAGTAATTCTTTTTTAATTGTAATTCTACTTTAAATCTCATCTTTTCTCCTCTCTAATAAAACTATTAACTTTTTAGGCTTTAATTTGTAATAATTATTTGAATATCAGTTTCTATTAAATTAATCATATCAAAAAATTTATTTCTTTTCTACATTCTTTACTTCAAGCTTATTGTATTCTCACACTTTGGGAATCTAGAACAACCATAAAATGGACCATTCGAACCATTTCTCCTTACTAAAAAATCATGACATACATCACATCTTATTGGATTTTTAATAATTTCAGTATAATTATTGGTATATTGGCACATAGGATAATTTGTACAACCTACAAATTTATTATCGCCCTCTCTAATTACTAATTTACCACTATCACATTTAAGACATGTAGGATTATCTTCTATATTATTATTTACATTATTATATTGCATGGCTATTTTTTGCTTAGTCATTAGCTCCTTAATAAAAACAGATGGATTTCTTTCAGGAGTAATAATATATGTAGTGTCTTTTGTTCTAGTTATAGCAACGTAAAATAGTCTTCTTTCTTCTGCATATAAGTACTCTTCAGCATCTGTTAATACATAAGATAATACATAATCATCAGTCATTTGATTTGGGAATCCAGTAATTCTATTCTTAGCATTAATAATTATAACGTTTTTTGCTTCAAGTCCTTTAGAACGATGAGCTGTGATAAATGTTAATTTAACATTTGGGTACATATTGCATGAGACTTCTTTTAATTTTCCTCCTCTGGTCGTTTGGACTGTAAATTCATCCGTATCTTTTAAATCATCTATATCAAAATTATTTCGTCCTATAAGCATAATCTCAGTATTATAACCGCATCTACTAACAATATCTTGAATTGCTTTAAGAGCTGCTATTGATGGTTTACGTATCCATATATCTTTAATGGATTTGGATTATGTTGATCTGATTTTAGGTCTTTTGTAAATTGTGAAGAATTATTCATTATAAAGTTACCTGCTATGTTAATTAGTTCTTGTGAGTTTCTATATGTCTTTTCAATTTTCATCATTTCATAATATCCAAAGAATTTATCAAATTCTTTAAAAAGATTTATTTCACTACCTGCAAATCTATATATAGACTGCCAATCATCACCAACACATAATACCTTAGCTGATACTTTATCTCTAATTTTTTTTATTAACTTATACCTACTTACTGATATATCCTGATATTTGTAATTAAGCATCCACTTCCCTGCACGTACATATTCTGTTGATTTATTAATCATATCATCAAAGTCTATTTTTTTAATGGATGTTAAGTAATTTTCATAATAGGTGAATAGACGTTCAGCAATATCCATAAAAAGTATTGTTCTTTGTTTTAAAATACGATTATTATTATTTAAAGCATTGGTTTTATATTGATTAAATTTTTCTAGCTTGTATCCATTAGATTTAAATAACTTAACAAATGTTTTAAATAGTTTTATAAGTTCTTTAAAATATCTATCTTCTTTTTGGTTATAGAGGCAACTAAAAACCTTATAATAGTCTATTGGTATTAAGCTAACCCCTTCATTCACAAGAATTTCTTTAAGTTTTAGCAATATTCCTTTTTGATTGTAATATGAATATGTTTCAATTAATTTAGTTCCTTTTTCTATATGTAATCTTCGCTTCCAAATCATACCCTCAAGATACCTTTGTTCTTCGATACTATTTAACCAAGGAGCTTTACCTTCTTTATTAATACCAAAATGTTCTAGATATATATCATAATCAGTCAAATAAAAATCTGGTTTATACTGTCTATGGTATTGATCTGCTGTATCATATTCATATAATTTTTCATATTCGTAATTGATACCATTCAAATATAAAAAATTAGCTATCATTAATTCTTCAAAACTCTTTACCTGCTCTCCTTGGATTGTCATTTTATCTTCTCTAAGTTCTTTTACTTTATTTTTAACATAAGTATCCTTACTCATTTTACCTTTTAAAGTTGTAAAATCTACCGATTTACAATATTCATAGTAATCGCCTATAGTTTCAAATTCATTAACTTCTTTAGGTACATTTATGTACAAACCATAGAACTCGATTATTTTGTTAACATATTCTCTGCTTTTATATATCTCTTCTTTAAAAAACTTGTTAAAAGGGTTCCCATCTATAAATTCGTCAAATATGATAGGTGGTTTCTTTTCAACCTCTCTAATTATTTTTACTCCCAATGCATGAAATGTTAGGGATTGTACATCAACATTTAATTTTTTAACTATACGTTCCTTCATTTCATCTGCTGCCTTACGGGTATAGGATATCAAAAGTATGTTATTAGGTTCAATTCCTTTACGATCAACGAGGTATTTAACTTTTCCAGATATAGTTAATGTTTTACCTGATCCTGCTCCTGCAACTACAAGATTACTTTTTTCATCTACTACTATAGCTTGTCTTTGCTGAGAGTCTAGTGAATTTCCCATCTATATTATTAAATAAGTCTTTATTTTCTACTAACTGTTTCTTTACGTATTCTTTGTTCCATTCTTTAACATATTTTTCAAGATTGGTATATACATTCTTGAATGAGTTAATTGTTGATTGTTTACGAATAAAATATGAACTTAATTTATGATGTTCCATATAATAGAATTCTTTATTAAATTCTTCTTTTATATTAAGGAAGTCATGGATAATATAATCCTGCTTAGCTTCATATACTTTTTTCATAAATATTTCAATGTCATTATAGTTTGAAAGAAACTCTTTCCATTCATTAAATTTCTCATCTATATTAATATATAATACATGAAATTCATTAAAGATATCCAACCTATCAGGATTTCCACTTATTACGAATTGATATAACATGTCAAACTGCTTTTTCAATCTATCTCTAGTTTCAATGGTGCATGTTTATGGTTTAGTTGTGAAATGGTCTGTAGAAATTCATGAGCTTTATTTTCATATTCCTTTAATTGATTAAATAGTATCTCATATATATTATCTAATTCATTATAACAACGAATGAAGGATTCTTTATATTGTTCAAAATCTAATTGTATTGAGCTAAGTTTATTATCTAAAATATATTTAGGTATGTATTTAAATAGAAATGAACAGTCTTGAATATCTTTATTACTATAAAATGTATATGTTGATTTATATTTATTCTTTAAAGATAATATACTATCGTTTTCTATATAAATTCTTGATTAATTTATGATAGTCATTATTAAATTCATTGGTTAATTCAATTTGCTTTCTAAATTTGCGTTTTATTGGTATTAATAAAATATCTCCTATCACTATGTTATACTCTCCCTGTAGATAATTACTGATTATTATTGCTAAATTACAAAATATAATAACGTTATAATATTTGTATACACTATTAATTTATGAACATAATATTTTGATTTATATTATATACCTATTATTTATTATTTTCAATAAATTAGTATATATTCCAACATTATATATTATTTTCTGTAGGCTAATACGCATATATAATTAAAAACATATTACAATAGGTATTGGCTATTGTAATATGTTTTTATTTTCCCTTGGCTCTATAGAATAAATTCAATGTAAAAATATTATAATAGCTAATGTCAAAAAAACTGGTTATTTTTTATGCTTACTAATAATATTTAATAAATCTTTTCCTTCTAGATTATCATAACTATTAGCTTTTATAAAACTACTTATTACTGTTTCTGCTAATTTAAAATTTTCCTTAATTATATTTATAAGACATTCAAATTCAGTTGCATCAACAATTAAAATATCTTGTAAATCTCTAATCTATTTATTTCTTTTAAATATATCTCTTTTATAAAATTTTTTATAAAAGTATCTTATAGTATAAAACTAGACATACAACTTTTTCCTTTAGTTTTGGATTTTCTTTTAAAGAATGTATATATAATATTACTTGCTTTTATTGTATTTTATTTATAATTATTCGAACTTAATATGTCAATTACATTGGAGTTTTTATTGTTTAAATACTACAAATTGAAATAACCTAAATAATAACTTATCACTTAGGAAACGGATTAACTATCTAAAAAAATCCTGTAACTAGTCAAGAACTGGGGTCATGAGCACCCGCAGCTCTTGCAATTCTCCAGAAGAACCTAAATATATGGCATAATAAACTCTACTTTACCATTTAATTCTTGATTAAGTTTTTTAATAAAGATTCTTAACTGTGCTTTAAACTCACACTCTAAAAACTTATTAAACTTAATGAAACATACATGTGCCTTTGTTTGTAATAGTACTTCAACATCCACATAAATATTATTAAACATACCAATCAATATATTTGTAACACTTTGTTCTATTAGGTCTTTGATAACTAATATATTTGTATCATCTATAATTTTAAATTCTATTCCAAAGCTACTTAGTTTTGTGCTCTCGGGTATTATAGCAGGTGGATTAATCGTTCTATTTGATAGTTGATCTAATTTGTCGATTATGTATTCCCAAGGTTCTTTAGACTTAACATTTTCTTCTTGTAACAATTTCATTCTTCCAACTCCACGAGTTATGGGATTGTCTACTTCTTGCGGTACATTGAGTAAGAAGTCATTCAAGATATGTTTCAATTCCTGTACACCAAACATATCATTCTTATAAAATATCGTACGTTGTTCAGTAACATCAAATGGTAATGATGTCCCCTCTTCACATATTAGTATTGCAGGTTTCAAAATGGCATCTCTAACAGCTAACTCATACATAACATTGGGGTTAAGTGTAGTTAAATTTACAATAACCATATCTGCTGCAATTATACTTTCTATTATTTGATTATTTATAGACCCCGATTTTGAAATTCTATGAGCAACTTTAATTTCTGTTTCATCATACCCATTTTCTATTAATGCAGGTATGATAACTGAATCAATGACACCTTCAGCAGCACGTCTAATATCCGAGTTCTCCTTACCAATTGGTGTAACTATAAAACAACTTTTTCCTTTACTTGGAATATCTTCATTTATTGTATTAGTATTTTCATTCATATCCTCATCCTCCTCAAAACCAATTGTACATCCAAAATAATATAAAATCAATATATGTTATTGTTTATCCTGTCATTAAGTTTGACATATGTAATAAACTGTCAAACTCATTTGATTCTATTCTTTCTAATATATACTTTGATTTTTGGAAGTCGAGTTTGACACACGTTATTTATGTCAAACTCAACAAGATTATCAATTTCATTTCCGTTTTTATGAATATTTAAGATGGGTATTCTAGATAAGATAATTATTCTCCATTAGGCTATTTTTAGAATGTTTATGTATAACTATATTTGAATTATAAGAATCAGTATTTTATAGTCCTATATTTAGATAAGCTTCATTTTCATCTGTAGATTGTTCATGATATATTATCTCTTCCATTTTTGATAATCCTCTTTTTCTTATTCTCTTACACTGACTTTCACTTAGATTTACATGATATTCTACCTGCATCCAAGTATGATGTTCTATATCTCTTAGTCTTATAATCTTTTCTTCTACTTCATCCAATATGCTCATAGCATCATTTAATTCCATTATTATGTTCTTATATTCCTTGATTCTATTTTCTTTTTGTATCCTTCTTAATGCTATTGTTTCTACTGGTGATTTTATATTATTGGTTGAGCCTGTTTTTATTGTGTCATAGTTGATTCCATTTAAAGGACTTTCTTGTAAGTATTTTTCATCTATCTTAATTGTTTGTTCTATCAGGTGATAACTCTTAAGGTTGTTCACAATCTTCTTCATGTTCTCTGTCATAACTATCTTCATTTCAATTCACTCCTTACAGTATTAAAAAAAGAAGTCCTTTAGAATATTATTTATTCTTCAAGGACTTCTAGAGTCTCTATTTACATATTGTTGTATAATGCTTACACTTCTTACACTTTATTGTTATTCTTCCTTTTATGATGTAACCCTTGGCTAGAGTTTTATTGCAACTCTCACACTTAATCACTTTTTCTTCATCTTTATCTTTTTGATTCAATTAAACCACTTCTCTCATTATCTGAAATCATATTGTTTTAGTTACTGAGTACTGTTTATGTACATTTCTATATTTGATTGTCTATAGATCAAAGTTCCAAATGCTTAATTGTCCTTTTGCAGGTATTGGATCAATTAATTCTATATCTTCTAATATCCATCCATACCTTCCAAGTGTATAATCTCCGAAGTAAAATTCATAGCTTCCAACTGTATATATTTTATCACCCTCCAGTACTGCACCCCCTTCTTTGCTCTCTACTACTTTTGCACAGTCAACCAGTTTAGCTTTTGCTATGATAACTCCTGTTGGTAGATTATTGGTATTATATCCATGCATATTGAGTACTCTCTTTGGTATATCCTCATAGCAGAAATCTCTATCAATCTTTTTACCTGCATGTATGTATATCTCACCACGATAATTAGTTTTCCATGAACGAGTTTCAATTTTCTTAGCTACTAATGCTATGAGTGTAGCCCATGGTTGAATTATAGTTAATGCTTTCCTTTCCATTGTTTCCCCTCACTTTCTTAAGATTTATTTTATATAGATATGTACTATCTTTTATTAATGGCTCAATAACTCTCAACACATATTAATCCTGATTGGTTTATTACTGATAGAATCTTTGCAAAGGTTGTCCATTTATCGCCTAACTTGAATTCTTGATTTAGGTCCTCTTCAATACAGAAACGCTCAATAAATTCTTCTCTTGTTTCAACTGGCTCTCCATATTCTTCAAATGCATCCAGTCCCCAGTTTTTTTCTGCAATATTTAATGCTTCCTCTTTGTCTTTAGCAGCGAACCACTCGGATACAGCATCTTCATTGAGTCTATATACTTTTAATAGGGTTCCATGTTCTATTAACTTCTCTCCAATTACTCTTGCATCTTTTAATGGTATACTTATTTTAGTTGAATTCTTATGATGATCTGTAACATGAATCATTATGTATCCTTCTTCATCAGTATTAACTGATATCTCTTCTCCACTTGCTCCTTGATAAATCTCCTGCATTAGTACTTTCTCATTTTTATTCTGATTCATTTATTTTACCCTCCTTAGTCTATTGATTCCTTTACCACATTTTACACATACTCTTATAGGCTTTTCTTCATTAAGGCTTACAAACTTACTATCCCTTGGTTTTTCAAATAACCGGTAGTCATGTTTACAAAAGAGTTGTGATATCTTCCCTTTGATTGGTATTGTTATTGGTTCCATTCTTCATCACCTTCTATGTTATTTAGATTTATTCAATATCCACCATTATTATCTAGTAACCACTCTTTTAGTTTGATTTGAGCCTTTGCAAAAACTAATTCCATGTCACAATCTTGAACTTTAATAATATCAGTTCCATGTTTTGGATGAGTGGTTTTATATCCAATGGTAATACACCAATCCATAATGCTTGAATGATATATTTCTAATGCCCATCCGTTTCCATCTTTGATCATATTGTAAAATCTTAAAAAATCATCCATGTACTTTCTCCTTTCAAATGTTAACCTTCAACTTATTTCTATCTTTAATTATTTATGTTATACTTACTTCTAGGTGATTATTGATGAAAAGATACTTAAGCAAATATATTGAAGTAAGCATGTTATTTATTGTTTTATTGGCTCTACCTTTTTTAACTTACATATCTAGTCATTTTTTGTATTTTGGTATATATGGATTAGTTTCTTTAATAAGTCTAATATTGATTATTGTTGTTATTGTACCCAGAGTGATCAATGTTCTTAAAGAATACATTAGTAATGTTCATTTGATATATTCACTAATAATTATAATTGGAATTTTATCAATTACAGTGGGTAATATTTTATTTAATGACTTGTAGATATCCATTAACTACATCTAGTTTTTGCTGTTATAACCAACAATTCTGTATATCTCATCTCTTAAGCTTTCATACGCCCATCTAGGAATGTCTATGTATTGAATACCAACATGTAATCTAATTGATCTTGTATTCTCTTTTATGCTCCTTGTTAAATAATCTATAAGTTCTTTGGTATCATCTGCATCTAATCCACTTACATAACATGCAGTGTCTTTCTTATGTAGATAAATAGAATATGTATCTATATAACTAATCATTCTGTCTTTATCTGGTGTTAACAATTCAACTTTACCAAGCTTAATATAAGCTTTTCTATCTAGGATTACATTAATTATCATTCTTAGTTTTTTACTTATTCTTTTTTTCATATTCAGCTCCTTTACTAAACAAGTTCTATTTAATTACCTTCTTAGCAACAAGAATATATAATGTATTAGTATATATATGATTTATCTTTATAACTATTTATTTTACATTATTTTAATATTCTGTTATAATATTCCTAATATGGTGTGTCCCTCGCCTGACGAATGGGGAGGACCTTATATGAATACTTTTATTATTGTTCTAGGTATTATTTTAACCTTGTTAAAGATTACTGAAACGTTAATTAATATTCACATAAAGTTAAAAGGTTAGGTATTGAATACTAAAAAGCCCTTTAGACAATTCAGTACCTATCTCCTCAATCCTAGAGGGACAGAACCGTATTGGAACAAATATATTTATCTTAATTAAATAGCTTTCTCTTGGATTTCTTTATCCTTTGAATAGTTCAATCCATCTTCTCTACCATTTATATAAGAATTATAATCAATCTGCTCTTGGTCAATTCCTTTACCTTTGAAGTCACCTGAAAATCCTTTTTCTATCTCATTATATTTTTTGATAACTGGTACTGGCATTACTGCGACTAGTGCATATTCCTCTTCATTCTCATTCTTCATTTTTATTGATTGTTCTTTTAACTTCTTATCAAGTCCTTGGATAAACCCAATGGCATATGATTTTCTATCAAGTCTTTTTCTTCTACTGGATATATTGATAATATTGACTACTTGCTTATATACTATTGATGTTAATTCAACATCTTCCTCTAACCCTAGAAAAATTACTCTATAGCTATTACCCCAATGCCTTAGATATGTTTTACATCTAAAATGTTTAGCTATGACATGAGCAAGAGTCCTTTTCCATGGAGATCGCATCTTTTCAGTTTCACCTTGAACAACTTTATCTTCTTTTTCTTGAATATCGTTCATTGATAATTTATGTTTAGCCATCAGTGACCTAGCTTTTATGACTGCTGATTGAGCCTCATACTCGTTCTGACTCTCTGCCAATCTAAGTAATTTTTGTACTTTCTCTATAACTGATTCTAATTCACTTTTCATCTCTAATTCCTCCTTTTTAAAATCAATCTTTTTCGGTTCTTCCTGAACTAACCAAAGTTTAGTGGCTAGACTTATTAATCATTTTTATATCACTTAATGTAACTCCTTAATTCCTACTTATGTCCCGATTATGTCTGGTTCATTACTGACTGTGTCCAAATGCATTGTACTTGTTATAAATCTGTATTATACTCCTTGTATTATATAAAAAAGAAGGGATTGATTTTATATGGCAACCTATTATATGCTAGTATATTGTAATGACGGACCGGATACACCTACTAAATTTCTTATAGGAAGAAGAAATAAAGAAGGATACTTTTTCCACAACAAACAACAATATGGTGGTGAAGCCATACCAAGAAAACCTCAAGAATTTTCCCCATCACAAACACCCGAAAAATTAGTTTTGCCCGGTGGAACACCTGACTCCAGTTCAGGTGACCCCTTTAATCTTGCCAATACCGAATTCATTGAAGAAACAGGTGTCGATTTACTTAATAGCTATGATATACAAGATGTATATGTACAAACTATAAATGATTATAGAAGACAGCCAGCAGCTTACATAGTACAAGTCAAATTAATCAATGGTATTTTTCAAACTCTCGTAAACCAAATCAGTAGAAATATGGATGATAAGAAAATAAAAGTAGATGCTATCAAAGATAGACCTTATCAACAAACTATGCCCGAATGCGCCATCCTAGATGATGAACTAAGTGGTGTGGAAGTACTTGAAACTGGTACTCCTGAATTTAATACAGCTCTGCTAGAAATGGATACAAAAGACCCAAATGCACGTTATAAATATAGAGGTTGGTTTGCAGAGGGTATTGTTAATTGTGTTAATAGAATTTATGATTTACAGCTTGACACTACCTTTAATAGCATAAGTAATGTTAATGGTTGCGTCCATGATGCAATTTTTCGTCTGAATCAAATACTTAATCGCCGTCCTCACGAGTCTGCTGAACGCCGTCCTTACGAGTCTGCTGATCGCCATCCTCACGAACCTGCTGATCGCCGTCCTCACGAGTCTGCTGATCGCCGTTCTCACGAGTCTGCTGAGCACCGTCCTCACGAGTCTGCTGAGCGCCGTTCTCACGAGTCTGCTGAGCACCGTCCTCACGAGTCTGCTGAGCGCCGTCGTCACGTGATTGATGAGCGCCGTCGTCGTAATGAACGCCGTCGTCGTGAACGCAGTCGTCGTGAACGCAGTCGCAGTCGTAGTCCTAGACGATAGATTGATTGATGAATAGTATATTATTCGCACTAATTACTATTCATCTTCCCCACTAAATATAATCTTTGCTCCTACCATTCTGTTGTTTCTATTTCTACTGGACAATCATTTTATTTAGCTTCATCTATTTATCTTACTTAATATGTCATTAATCGGTACATATTGCCCTTCATTATGTAAATCACTCTCTTCAACATCACTTATATAGTCTGTTCCATATTCTTCGTTGTACCATCTCCATGTATCTTCTATTGTCATTGTTGATACTATAATGCTACAACCACCAATTAATATACTTTTATCATTCTTATTATCATTTCTATCTTCACTTAATTTAATTTCCACAAAGTTCTTTAATAGCAAGTCTAATACATTCCCTCCGTTCTTTCAGAATATCATTGGTCATTTGATTGAATCTCCTTAATAACATATTCCCCTATCTTTAACCAAGCTTTAACAATTAACTCTATATTCTTCTAATAACTTATTCATAACTTCTATGTCACCTTTTTTACGTCTTATATATCCTTGTTCCTGAAGCTTATTTAAGTCACTGTATATTATTGATCTACTAGCGTATATATTAATGCCTGGTCTCCTTAATTCTTTTACGAAATATTCTCCTGTAGAACTGCAATACATACTATATTCATAATCGCCTTTGGTAAAAATATTTCTATGTACCATACCTCCATCAAAATAAATGGTAGCTTTCCCTGTAGTAATTCTTCTGCAATTATCTGCTATGATCTTCTTAATGTTTTCTCTTCTGATAGTTGTGTTCCCCTTAATCAAGTCATCACTCCTTTGTTAAACCAAGTTTTCCTATTTGTCTTTCCCTTCTAGCTTCTTATTTTGTCGAAATTAAAATGATGGAATATAGATCATCTAATCCCGCAACTTACAAAGCTATCAAATCCAGTGAGTAATTCATCCAATATAAGCTGAGATTCCATAAAATTAATTAATGTATAATTGGTCTTGGTAATTCTTATACTTAATAATGTAGTTGATAGTACCAGTATAAAAACAATTACTTTTAGAGTTCTTACATTTTTTTCATGCTTCTGAACTTTCACTTCAAGAGCATGGATTCTTTCTTCAATACTTTTCTCTTCTTCCAATCCTCATCCTCCTTCCCTAATCTACTATTTTGTAGTTACCACATTAAAAGAACCACATATAGTACATTCTTTCATTACATCAGTTTTTCCATCTGTACGTTTTTCTCTTGCAATACAATGCATTGTTTCCATATTGCACTTGGAACAATGCTCTAAATTCAAATCATAATAGTCTAATAAATCATTTTCCATTATTACACCCCTTAATTAATCAATATCCTTTAACAATGGTCTATCATTAAATTTATTCCTATAGATTTTCCCTAGAGCATCATTCAAACCTAAGCGACCATGTGTTTTCGCTCGTTCAGAACCACATATGAAAATGTATTCCATTCCACAACAGGTTCTTCTATATTCCAAAGTTATGTTTAACGCTGCTAATTCTTCTTTTACACTTTTAAAACTAGGCATATGCTCCTCCTATATTAACCTTTATTGGTTTGTTATACTTCTTCGATGAAACCTTTACTTAATAAACAATCTAAGCATTCTCCAAAACACCAACTCTGAGGATGATTACAATCATCTATTTCAATGTTCTTAGCTTCCTCTTTGTTTAAAATAGTACCTGCTTTATGATTTAAAGTATCTCTTAATACTTGATACATGATAATCCTCCCTATAATTATTTTTACTATTAAGTTTTTTACTATTTAACATATTATTTCACTCATTAAATTAAAGTTAATCTTGTTTGACTTTTATGTAATTGAATATTTATCAGCACCAAGGATAAAATAACTTTATATTACTTAAGCTGGAGGTCTTTTTTTATGAAAATAGTAGTTGATAAATCTCGTTGTCCTCAAAATCATCCTTGTCCTTCTGTAAAAGTCTGTCCTGTAAATGCTATAAGTCAAGAAGGTAATAAAGCTCCAATAATTGATTATGATAAATGTATTAAGTGTAAAAAATGTATTTCCTATTGTCCAATGGGAGTTTTTAGAGTTGAACGTTAATTTGCTTTTTTTGTTTCCTAATCTCTATTAAGTTCATTAATCGCCAGTCTTATACGTTCTCTCCGTTCTTCTAAGATATCATTTGTTTTTTGGTTAAATCCTCTTAATAATATATTTGGTGCTAATTCACTTTCTAAGAATCCAACTAATTCGCCACCCTCAGAAATGAGACTTTCAACTTTTTTCTTGCCTAAATAATGAGTATTATCAATGATTTTTATTTGTCCAACATCATCTTTAATAAGTACGTATTTCATGTTCATCCTCCTAACTCAACATTTTTCTTTATCTATTTGCCATGCGAAAATCTTTAAGGTCAAAGTATGAGTTCATCGCCAAATCTACATCTTTTTCATATCTTGTGTTTTTAGCTAATACCCCTACAAGTTCAATTATTTTACCTTCTGCTATTTTTAAATGACCATCTTCAATAGCACACTCAATTTCAGTGCAAACCATAATGATTTTTTCTTGTTTATTTAGTTTTCCCATCTATAATTTCACCTGCCTTAAATCAATTATCTTCTCTTAATTTATCCCTATGACAATTAGGGCATCTTGTTTCTGCTCCACCCTCTCCGTCATATATAAAATACCCACCACTCTCAGGAAGTCTTAACATGGCTTTATCAGTATCCATTTCCTCTAATTCAAAATTACAGTTTTCGCAGTATATTTTCATTTGATTAGGGAATATATTTTTATTTTCCATTCTTCCTCACCTTTCTTAATCAATGTCCCCTATGCTTTTCATAATTCCATATCCTGTTATAGCAATTGCATCCTGAAAGCATGTGTAAATTCTATATCTATTTTCACCAATCTTTTCTACTGGTTTATGGTGATCTGTAAGGAATAATCCTACACCATCTGTCTGCATAAATAATTGGTCTTTTTCAACTTCTATGTCTTGGCATACTTCTATTACTTCTTGACATGTATCGTTTATGTATAACTCTACTGTTGCTCCTTCTTGTATTTTCACCTTATGCGCTCCCTTTTTTTGAATCTAATATTTAGCTCATATACTAATCTTTTTTTATACTGCACATTTATCATTTAGTTCAATCAACTCTGGTAAATTTGCTTCTACTAGAGCCTTTGCAAATGGTGGCGGTACTGCATTACCACATCTTGCAACTTGTGCTGACTTAGGATATTTATTGTCTTTATGATCTTTCTCTATTATGTAATCTGGTGGAAATCCTTGTGCGTTGAATAATTCTCTTGGTTGTAACATCCTAAGTCCAATATCAATGATTTTGTATCGTTCGTTCTTTATTGTTATGAGTCCGAATCTATCTTTTGAGGTTATAGTATGTAATGGCTCATTTAGTTTCTGTCCTATGTCACATCCATAGTATTTTATTAAGAATGCTGCTACTATAGCATATCTATTTGAACCATCTATCGTAGTGATAGGTTTGTCCAGTTCTTGTCCTCTTACTTCATTTTCTCTTGTTTCTGTATGATAAGTTAATATAAAAGGTGTTATGAAACTATCTTTATCAAATCCTGTTTGTCCACTCCTAACTATATACGGTTTTGGATTATCTATTACAAATTTCTTTATTCCCTTTGCAATCCGTTTCATTGTGTTTTCTGCCAGTGGTCTTTTTCTATTAAAGATACTAGGGCAAGGTATAGACCAATCAATTATTTCAACTGCTGTTCTCCATGGTTTAAGGTTTTTACCTTGAATTGTTTCTGGATTACCATATGTGGCTTCTGTCCATATGATTCTTTTACCATCTGATCTTGCTATAAGAAAGAATCTTTTTCTTGTAGTTTGTGCTCCATAATCACATGCTCTTAGTTCTCTGTATTCAACCTTGTATCCATTTTCTTGTAAAGCCTTAATGAAATGATTGAATGTCTCTCCTTTTTTCTCTTTTATTACATTGCCTTCTTCATCAAGTGGACCCCATGTCTTAAATTCTTCTACGTTCTCTAGTATTATCACTCTTGGTTTAACGAAACTTGCCCATTTAACCGCTACCCAAGCAAGACCTCTTATCTTCTTGTTTTTAGGTTTTCCACCTTTTGCTTTACTGAAGTGTTTACAGTCTGGACTAAACCATGCTAAACCGACTTTTTTACCTTTGGTTACTTCCACTGGGTCTACTTCCCAAACACTTTCACAGTAATGTTTAGTGAATGGATGGTTTGCTCTATGCATTGCTATAGCAGCTGGGTCATGATTGATTGCTATGTCCACTGTTCTTCCTAGTGCCATTTCTATACCAACTGATGCTCCTCCACCACCTGCAAAGTTATCAACTATAAGCTCATAATTCTCTATATCGTTCAATGTCATTTGCTTCATGTTCTCACCTCGCCTAAAACTTTATCTATGGTTTATCAATGCTACTTAGCTTATTCATGTTTTCTTTCTCAAAAACCTTATCTCCTGTCATCTTTGCTATACACTCTATACCAAGTGTTGCTATATCTATGATGTTATCAGCCTTGTTAATCCTGATTCTGTATTCTTCACTGATTTTGATATATTTAGCTTCCTCAGCTGATTCTTTGAGGTTATAGAGAGTATGGTCACAGTACTGAAAATACTTGGAGCCATCTTCACCATTCTTCATTTTTTCTAGTAACATCATGGTATTATCTTTCATGCTTTAACCACCTTGAGATTCAAGTTCTTGTATTTTTTTAATATACTGAGCTTGAGTTATTTTTCCTAAGTCCAATAGATTTTTCAAGTCTAGCTTTTGTTGGAATATCTCGTATTGTTTACCATCCGTCTGCTCATAGTTAATAAAACCACTGACAGGCTTTTGCTGTTGCTTTGATTGTGGTTTTGCTCTATTGGCATATGTACCCTCTAGTATCTTGATGGGATTATCGCTCTTGATTAACCAGTCAAAGTTACATGAACACCATATCCCATCTCTACCTGATATGAAGTCACTTTGCTCTGCCATTTCAAATATTCTATAGAATCTTTCAATGTCTTTATTTACAACCTTTGATTCATAGAGTCTTTTAATAGCTTTCTTACGCTTGTCTGTGATTTTCAACACCTTTGGTAAAGAGGTACATGTTTCGTTGTACTTATCTACAATCTCCTGATAGATATTCTTTTTCTTTTCTGGAACTTCGTCTGGTTCATCTGTTTTTGAATATATATTATTATTACTTGTATTATTATCTTTTGTATTACTCTCTTCACAGTTTTCCGAAGGGGGGGTGTCGACTTCTCGAAGGGGGTCTTCGATATCTGGAAGGGGTACATTATTGTATTCACGATTAAATCCTTTGTTGGTTACTTTGATTATTCTCTTGATAATCTGTTTGCCATCTTTTATATATGCAATAGTTATATAACCCTTGGTCTCCAAGGATTTTATAATCTCTGAGCATCTATTCTTGGATAGACCGAAGAACTTAGCAAAGTGTTCATTTTTTGCATAGCACCCTCCACTATTATCCAATGAGTCTATTTCAACTAGAAATATTCGCTCTTGCATAGTTAGATCACTTGATAACCATATTTCTTTTGGTATCCATATCCCTTTAAAATCTCTTTCCATGTGTAATCCCCCTCTAATCCTCTTCACTGAGAATCAAGTCCTTTAATTCATTATCTATTAATTCACTGTCTATTGAGTCAGCATCTGTTGAGTTACTGGATGCTGATTCATCATCTCTTTTCTTAACTTCTTTAACTTGTTGTTTAGTGTTTGGTGCTCCAATAGTTGTAATACTCTTAACCTCTTCATCAGCAGGTGTTGAATCATTAGTGTTGTCAATAGGTATGTTATCAGTCTTATGATTACTGCTATTATTAATGCTACTATTAGTCTTGTCTTTACTTAGTAGTAAATCTAATTTGTCCTCTATTCTTGTCATACTTATAGCAATGTTTCTATATGTTTCATAGAATCTAACCGCTTCACATACGTACTGTGAAGCATTAGATTTATTGTTCAGCAGGTCAAGTATATCTTTGTTGTCCTCATTGAATGTGAGTAGTTTCCTTAGCTTATTACTCATAATACTCCTGCCTTCACTAATCCCACTACTTGGAAGCCTTTTACATTAGCCCACTGGGTATCTTGGTTA
>NZ_BTPU01000062.1:0-9080 GCF_036985595.1 Vallitalea maricola
TATGAATATATTTTAAAGGAGCCTACCAAATACGGTAGACTCCTTATGTACTAATCAGTGCTTTAGTTTATTTTCAAAAATAATATTATAAAATATATACCTATTCTAAGTTCAACCATTTCTGTCCCACACTTAATTCATTTAAATAAAATTCAACAAGTGCATAACCTGCTTTATATGGTATTTTATCAGAAATCTTGAATTCATTCATAATTTCTTTATAATACCTACTTGTTTTTAAATAAGTATTGTCTTTACTATAATACTTTATAATAATCTCACAATCTTTACCTCCTATACCTGATATTTTTGCTATAATTTCACAATTACTCTGATAAGCATAATATTGAACTTCGTCCGCCTCGGTAGCATATATCTTAGTTTGATTACCTACTTTAACAGTGCTTTTAGCATTGATATTCGGACTAAGTGTTAATATCATCCCTATTACTAAAAATAACATTAAAAATTGTTTTTTCATAGAATTTCCTCCTCATATTTTGATTGGTACTATAAAATAATACACCTATTTATGCAAAAAAAATGTAAATATTTGCAAGAGAAATTCGCAAAAAGAGACAGGTTATTTGAAATTAAATAACTTTTTTCATTCCTAAATAATACTTTACTTCCCATGTGAATTAATCATTGCCAATTTACCATGTTTAAACATCCATAAATCTTTTAGTTTATAACCTGTATTACTTTCATATTCAATAATAAATTTAGTACTTTCAAGTATAATTCGAAGCGGCTTCTCACCTATTAACCTTTAATGTTGCTACTAACAAAGCCCACCATCAGATATCAAAAATGTGTCAATAATTGTTGTTCCATCCTTATCATAAAGAGGAATTTCTCGTTGACTTATCTTACTATCTTGGTAGCTTATAGCTTCTTCTGGAGATAAAGGTTCATAATTGTCATTAAGATCATCAGCTCTCACATAACCGACAATTCCATTTATTCCTTCAGCTAATATCAAATCCGGAACTTCTCCTATAAACTCTGAATTATAATCCGAACCATAAGTTTCATTGGATGTATTAAGAGAATAGGTTAACATACTTGCATTGTAGAATTGCACATATGGAGTAGAATTTGTTGTATAAGTATTGTACCCATTTCCATTATACATTCTAACTCTGCCTTTGGCATAATATGTACCTATTTTTGAGATAGTTGCACCACCTTTTCCCATCATTCCTGCTTCTCCAGAATTATATGTCCAATCAGTTGAATGAACAAGAACACCGGATGAATTATAAAGACGTGCTTGTAAACCCATGTATCCAGTTGGTACACTATAACCTGGGCCCATATAATATATACCTACATTAGCTTCAGCACCATTATTGAGAATATTAACTTGAGAATAATATCTATATTTTTTATTATAAACAGTTGCATACTCATACTCCGAACGAGCAATTGAAGCATTAACAATCATATTATCTGTTGTCAGTATTATACTAAAAATAAGAAACAAATAAACAAAACCTTTTATTTTTTTCAACATAAAATTTTCCTCCTTTAACTTTTTTCACTTTGATTAGTACATACCTATAATACTACATTATTTCATAATATTTTGTCATCTTTGCTGTATTTAAGTTTTTTTAATTAATGGTGAATATTTAGCCAAAAAATAAACCTACTTTAATTTTAATGTAGATTTGTCTGTATATTAAATATAATTTTTACGTTCAATATCAAGTATGTTTCAATCAATCTTTACACCATTAAGAAAACAATCTTCAATTATTAAGCTCATAGTATTTATATAATAAGTAATTCATCGGGATAGTTTGAAATCTCATAACAATCTTTTTTATGTAAATGAAATATAAAAGAACGCAAAATATATCCATATGTTTTAATAACCATCTTCATAATTTTAGTATCTATTTCATCAATATTATTTTGTTCTGATATCTTTAATATACATCTTAAATAATCTTTAAATGAATCCTCTTTAAAAGTTGCCTCTTCATGCAAATAATAAATAAAACTTTCATCTATTCTTATAACAGGATATAGTTCTCAATAATCCACAATAATAAATTTATCATCAGAAATATTATTTTTTATTATTGAAAAAAGCAGTTAATTTCATTATCATTTTTTAAGTTCTTTAGTGGAATTATAAGTGCTGCATTTTTACCATAATAAATATAACAATAATCTTTTGTTCTAACAATCTCATAAATCATATCCCATTCCATAATGAAAATAAATAACAAAAAATAGCTATACTTAACAGGTTTATACCTAAACTTTTATTTATTTCTATTTTTTGTTTATCCTGAGATGTATAATTAAATTCATATCTAAGTACAGTATCATTTATTATTCTGGGTTTATCCATAAGTTCCTAATTTTTTTAGCATTAACAACTTTTGATTTTAGTATTCTTATTAATATTAGTCCCATACAATTTAATAACAATAAATTTATTTGTCTGAATCAATTCTTATTTTTAAATCTCCAATATTTACGGTGCTGTATATCTTCCTTGTCTAAGTTCTTCACAAACATATGTTTTTCTTATCAAAACACCACGTAAATCTCTTTGAACAATTTGCCCTGATGTTTGATCTCTCCAAACAACAACATAATAAGAATATTCATATTTCTCATACAAATCATAATACTGGATTCTTTTGGTTATTTTAGTTCCTGAAACAGTCCAATTATATTCCATTTCACCATGAATATTTATACCTACTTCAGTTCCCATACTTGCTCCTAAACCTACGTATTCACACCCTGCTGATGAACTTCCTTCAACTTTAGCTATTGCTTCAGTGCCAGTAGTTGCTGTTACACTCGTAGAAACTGTAGTTTTTGTTTCTATGTATTCACTGGAAGCATCTGTTTGTGCTAATTGCCAATCGTAACAAGTAAATATTTCACTAGTTTTTTCTTCAACTATCATTCCACGTTGGACTATTATTGAGTTATCGTCTTTCTCGATTTCCGTAGCTTGTACAGTTGATGCATAACATAATGCTAACATTAAAATTGTTATAAGTAAAAATAACTTTTTCATATATTCCCTCCGATTTCATAATTTTATGTATTAAAGCTACAACATTAATAATATTGATTTTAAATGTATTCCTTTTTAAATATATATCTTTTGATTCAATTTGTAAACAAAGATGAGATATTCGGCGGCTAACTCGTGATATTCGGTAAATTATTCATCAAAACAACCTTCCCCTCATTAATGAGTAAACTCATATCCTCTATATATAACTTTAATACTGTTTTTAAGTAAGTAATTTTCAAATATTATTGTTAATATCTTTTATAATTAGACACAATGTTTTTCATATAAAAATAGAAAACCATCTTCAACCTCTCCTATTTTCTTATATCCCATTTTTTCATAAAGATGTTGATTTCTTACACTATAGTGAGGTCTTCCTAATGTCCATTTTTTAATGTATGGAAGCATCTCTTCCATTAAAATCATTACTGTTTTTCCATATCCTTTATTATGATGTTTAGGATGAATGCAAAAATCTTCTAATTCATAATGATATTGACCTTCTTTCTTTAACCAAAAACAACCTATGATTTGCTTGGATAGTAATATTTTATAGACATCAAATTCATCTATTAAGCGTTTATTCTCCTCGATAGAGTCATATCCTGTAGGTCCCCCATCTCTACCAGGTCCGAATCTTCTAGTTTCATCATTATATGCTTCTTTTTTTATCTCAGTTATAATTTTAGCATCTGTTATTAATGCTTCTTGTAATTTAATCATAACAACTCTCCCTTGTATGTAATAGTTGATTCATTTGTTAAGATTCTATCAGAATATTTTTGTGTAATAAAAAATGCCTACTCCCAATAAGGAAGTAGGTCTGTACCTGTCCTACAATTACTCTGATAAGCATAATATTGAACTTCGTAACGCCTCAGTAGCATATATCTTAGTTTGATTACCTACTTTAACAGTGCTTTTAGCATTGATATTCTGACTAACTTTTGTATAGATAATTAATCCATCCTTAATGATGGTAGGTTAGTTTAAAAAAGTATTCTTTACTCGTTTTGACTTAACAAAATAAACTATCCATAGTACCCCAGCAACTAACCTGCCTACATACTGAGCAAGTTCAACGCCTGTAGTTTCTAATCCAATCAAGTTACAAAATAGATGATCTAATCCCACAACTATGTTATTTCCAATAATTAGCGATATGGCTAATTTAGGATACAACCTTTTCTTTCTAAAAAGAAAAATCAAGATTATTACTATAAATAGGAAAATTAGTACATTTATCACCATTTCGAAATTAATTAACAAAAATAACTCTGGATTATAATAATCACCTTTCTTTTCAGTTAATGCCGCAACTGTACCATCAATATATAAATTGTATATTTCAAAAATCATTAAAGCGGTTGAAAGTAGCGTAAATATGTAACCTATTACAATCAGTACCAACCACCCACCAATACCTTGGGGTCCATCATTGGGGTATTGTTCGTCTATAAGTATTTCATTTGCTTGACTCATTTTTATCCTCCTTGACTTTATTCTTGCATACCGACTAATATTTATAGTAATAACATCAGATAATTTATTATTATTCAACAAAGACCTACCTTCAATCAAGAAAGCAAGTCCTACACCGTACTAAAGCTTGTTTTAGTATAGTACCAACTAAAATGCTTTTATCTATTCTTTTAAATCTAAAGAAAGTTATATTAATTATAATAATAAAATATCAGCTTTTACTGCAATTTAGCTCCACAATTAGGACAATAGACTAATTCTCGTGTTTTTGTTCTTGGGTCAAATCTATAAGAACAATATGGACACTTAAATTTTACATGAAATGATATGGCTAATATAAAAAAGAATATACAACATATAATCTGAATTATATTACCCTCCAATCCTTTTCTACTCATTAATCCCATTGGTAAAATACCTAACAATGTGAACAGTAATGCATAATTATTATAATGTTTTATTTTCGTAAATTTTTTAATAATTTCTCTATCTTCTATTATAATTACATCCTTTTTTTAATATTTATTCAAATGTATCACATACACAAGGTTTTGGAAACTGTCCACTACTAACAGCATCCATCATACTTATTTTCCAATCTGTATCATAGTAATGTTGAATTTTATTAACTATATTATTTTATCTTTTATATCATCTTATATCAATATTATTTATATTTTTATATTATATTACATTATTTTTACTTTTGCAATACTACTAACTAAATTTTGTTAATTATAAATACTGTAATATTACATAAATATAATTTACTTTAAAAGTTACAATTAATTTAATTTTATACATTTTTTTATTAATTTAATTAGTAATTATTACAATTTATATTCTAATATTATTATGTAATAATTTAATAATACTTTAGCTAATATATAATCATTACACACTCTCTTGGTTGTTCTAATTGATCTATTTAAATAGTTTTTAATAACATTAAATATCTCAACAAATATAAGTGACACGAATTATAAAGTGAAAATAACTTATGAAGATGATAATAAAATACACATAATTAGAATTTATTAATTAGAAAACATATTGAATTCCAAGAATAACAAAAGAAAATAAAGGTCGTGATTAAGTTGAAAAATAAGAGTAGTACACTATTTATACTTTATGTCGTTGGAATAACTGTTATAGCGTTGTCCGTTCTAATAGCTGTTAAATCATATATAGCTTTCAATGGACTAGTATCAGAAGATGCAAATATATTACATGGATTATATATAGTAGGTATAGGAATTATGCTAGGTATATTATTTATTTCATTTGCTGAATTATTAATTAATGTGAAACAAATCAATCAAAAACTTAGCTTACTCACATATGATACAAACAACCAAAAAGATCAGGCTAGGGGATAATCCTAGCCTTAAATAATGTTTTATAGCTGCCAATAACTCATTTAATCAAAACTAATACCTGATATAATTATATTAGTACATCTAATCATCAAATTCTTCAATAACTTAATGGTAAATATAAGTTCATTTCTAGCTTCTGTAGTGAAAAAAGTACTATCTATGTACACTTTAATTTTTTTAATAAAATAATAGCAAGTATCAATAAAATGGCATATAGCTTCTAGTTCTTCAATTGAACCCTCTTCCATAATCTACAACACTCCTTTGTAATTAGAAAATTTCATATATTACATTATAATCGTTTAAGATTTCTTCTATCTCAGCTTGAGTTGGATTAATAATAATTAGGTCTATAATTTCTTGTAAACACAGCGGGTCAATTGTAGCTTGATTAAGGTCTATGCAAAGTTTAATTTTATTCATACTATATTGCATTAACTTGTTCTCCTTAATATTATTATTTCAACTATCTATCGTTACTTAATTTATTTATAACAACACAATAACCCATATACATAATTTTATATATGAAGAGTTAGAAATGTTTTACTAAAATATTTAGATATGCTATAATTAAAATATTAATTAATCACTTTTCACTTTAGTTAAAGTTATTTCACCAACAAGTTTATTTTAGCAAATTTTATTTCACTTGTCAACACTTTAATTAAAGTTATTTTACTATTTGTGAAAGAGGAATAATAATGAGCGAAAATATAGGTATTAGATTATCTAATCTACTTAAAGAAAAAAGTCTATCAGCTGAAGATTTAGGTAATATGATTGGAACTACCAAAAATACAATTTATAATATAATTAAAGGTAAAAATACCAAACTAGAGACTATAGAAAATATCTCTAAAACATTAGACATCAGTATAGATTATTTAGTTTTTGGATCTAATCAATATAATGATGCTCTTGAAGAACAACTCTTAGAAAATTTTAGGCAACTAAACTATAAAAACAAAATCGAAATAGTTGGAGAAACAACCAAATTATTAACAAAACAAAAACTTGAAAAATAGTAGGTAATTTAAACCTACTCTTTTTTTAGCTACATAATATTTCAACCCATTATATCAAATGGGTATATATGTTATAATATATAAAAATATAGCCTACAAACCTGAATGGATGTAGGCTTATGATATTTAATCCGTTAGTTTTAAACTGCTCCAAATGATATATATCTTCTATTAACATATCCATATTGACCTGTCTCAATTCTATATACGCTAGCCCAATCTCCAGTAAAATAGTTTACAACTACTTCTTCACCAAATTCAAAAACACCTAATGTTGCAGAAGATGTATTTGGTGATGCTTTAAACGGTACATTAACTCCTTTTATATATCCAGGTGCAGGAAGACCACTTTGTAGATTTACGTTCTCAATTTGGTTATCTGTATTAACAATGGTTTTCGCATAAGTAGCAGTATTAAATGTTAATATCATGCCAAGTACTAATGATAATATTAATAATTGTTTTTTCATATGAACCTCCTCCTATAAATATTAATACATTATATATACTATCACATATAATTAGAAAATATTGTAAATTTCTGTATTCCACATTCATAAAAATATCGCAAAAAAAGACAAGCTATCCTCGAAACAGCTTGTAGTACTACTTTATAATCGAATAATGTGTATTAAAAACATATTAGTTACTCTACTTCAAATACTATTTCAACCTTATTTTCATAACTTAAGTCATCTTCTGATAAACCGAAGTCACAATATGCCACTAATTCATATTCTCCTGTAGGTAACTTTAATTCTTTATCCTTATAATATGACTCCCAATATTTAGCATCTTTATCATCATTAGACCAACCGCCTGATTTAACAAATGGAATCGTATATATTTCCCCCTTTTTTAAAACTGTACATTTTAGAACATCTAATGTCATACCTTCATTATAATTATCCTTACCGTCAAAAATAGTATAGTTAAAATACGGAATACCATGCCAAATAGTAATTTCTTCACTATCGCCAACATACTCTACTGTAGAAAATATATCTATAGGTTTTTTAGGAGTATAAACCATATCTTCTATAAATAGAGTTATTTTGAATATTCCATCATTGTTTTCATAACTTTTATATTTCTTAACCTTATACTGATTATTACTATTGATATCTTTAATTTTCCCTTTGTCACCAATCTCTTCACCAGTTAGAACCATGTTATTATTGTTGGTATCCCTATTAGTAATATCATCATTAGTTTCACTATTACAACTTGTTAATAGAAAAATACTTAATACTATAATTAGACTTAACTTTTTCATTTTTCACCTCTTATTCCCGACATATCTATAACTTAATATTAACAAATAATTTAAAAATAAGCAAACGCAAAGAACTTACCTCTAAAAAAGAAGTAAGTTCTTAAATAACTCATAAGTAAAACATTAAATTTTAAGAATATCTACTCTGCATTAGTAAAGCTTAATTCATAAGGAGATACACTATTTCCTCCACTTTGATACACTACTCTAATATAATATACTTCGTCTTGTCTAATATAAATATTGGATATTTCTTGTCCTCTTGACCAATCATGTGATTGACTGATGAATTGTCCATTTTTATCATATATATACACCTTATGCTTGATATTATCTAATTCTCGAAGATAAACCCAACCTTGAGCTGAAGGAAAATCTGATCTAACCTTAAACCAGTCTTCTCTATCCTCTTGATCTACAGTTCCATATATTACTAGTTCATCAGTTTTGCCTCTTTCCTTCAACGCATAGATTCCTTCTGCTTTATCCATTGTATTATTAGGTTCATCATTTTCTAACCAGGTATTATCATACATGCCACCCCATCCAGCAGCAAACGATGGAGATACATTAAAAAATAATATAAAACTTGTTACACATAAAGCTATAAATTTTTTCATTTATTATTTATCCTCCTTTGATTTCTATATATTTATATATATTGTATTGCACGTGCAAATATAAACTAACATATTCTATCAAATTTTTCAATTATATCTAAAATTAATTCATTTAATTTATTAAATTGTCATAATATTTTTTAATAACAAATTATAGATAATAATAATAATTTTAATTTAGTCCAAATAACAAAATTATAGTATATTAAGTCTTTTTATTAATCCCAAAAATTATGGCTG
>NZ_BTPU01000063.1:0-40348 GCF_036985595.1 Vallitalea maricola
ATCACGCCCGTACACACAGCAGTAGATGGGATGAAAGTAAATCAAGACATAACAGCACCATCAGCCAATGGAGGGCAATTTGCACAACAGCCTAAGGTAAACGCGGTAGATGAATTTGGAAATATATGTACAAGTGACAATGGGACAATCATAACAGCAAGTAAAAAAGACTCAGGAACATGGAACCTGACAGGAACAACCACAGCAACAGTAAGCGCAGGAGTAGCCACCTTTACAGACTTAGGAGCAACAAACCAAGCGCAGGTCGATAACGCCCAGCTGGCATTCAACAGTGGAAGCCTGACAGAAATAACCAGTACAGCCGTAACGCTGCCAGCACCACAAGGAGCCTACACAGTAGCAGCCACAGCGGCCACAACAGAACCAACAGCAGGAACAGGCAATACAATAACACTAACAGTAAAAGATAAATTGGGTAATACAGACACGAACTATGACGGAAACAAATCGGTAACCATAACAGGATATGAAGCAGCACCCGATACAACTTATGGAAGCTTTGGAGGGACAACCTTAGAAGCAGACGGTTCAACAGATGTAACAGTAACCTTCACTGACGGGGTAGGAACAGCAGACCTAATCCTCAACAAAGCAGATGTTCAAACAATAGGGCTAAGTATATCAGGAATCAATACCCCAGCAACAAATACCCTCAACATCACGCCCGTACACACAGCAGTAGATGGGATGAAAGTAAATCAAGACATAACAGCACCATCAGCCAATGGAGGACAATTTGCACAACAGCCTAAGGTAAACGCGGTAGATGAATTTGGAAATATATGTACAAGTGACAATGGGACAATCATAATAGCAAGTAAAAAAGACTCAGGAACATGGAACCTGACAGGAACAACCACAGCAACAGTAAGCGCAGGAGTAGCCACCTTTACAGACTTAGGAGCAACAAACCAAGCGCAGGTCGATAACGCCCAGCTGGCATTCAACAGTGGAAGCCTGACAGAAATAACCAGTACAGCCGTAACGCTGCCAGAAAGAAAAATTTATTATTACTCTGGAGGGGGAGGAAGTGATGATTCATTATCAACCACAACCACGGATCAATCTTCCGATGTATCTGTAATCGTAGATGGAAAAATCCAATATGCTGGAAGTGCCATCACATCCACAGTAAGCGGTCAAACAGTAACGAAAATCAGTTAATACAGCTAAACTCGAAAAAATTCTTAAAACAAAAAACAACAAACCAAAGGTGATAATCCCCGTAACAAACGACTCTGATGTTGCCATTGCAGGATTGAGTGGACAGATAGTCAAGAATATGGAGACAAAGGAAGCAATGTTGGAGGTCAAGACCGCTTCTGCAACCTATACCCTACCCGCATCGGAATTAGATATTGATTCGGTTTCCATGCAGTTAGGGCAGAATGTATCACTTCAAGACATAAAAGTGGAAATTGAAATTGCTAAGCCTTCTGCAAATGTCGTCAAAATGGTCGAGAACGCTGCTAAGACAGGTGATTTTGCCATTATGGTTCCGGCTGTAGAATTCGTAATTAATTGCACATGTAGCGACAAAATGGTTAATGTCAGCAGATTCAATTCCTATGTTGAAAGAACTGTTGCAATTCCGGACGGCATTGACCGGACCAAAATTACAACAGGTATTATTGTAAGTCCTGATGGAACGGTACGCCATGTGCCGACTCAAATAATTCAAATAAATGGAAAATACTATGCTAAAATCAATAGCCTAACCAACAGTATCTATACAGTCGTATCATATACCATTGAATTCTCAGATATAGTAAATCACTGGGCGAAGGATGCTATTAACAATATGGGTTCCAGAATGATTGTGACCGGCATGGGTAATGGCAATTATAACCCAGACGGTGACATCACCCGTGGCGAGTTTGCGGCTATTGTCGTCAGAGCACTTGGACTTGAAACAGGAAGAGGAGAATATAAGTTTAGCGATGTAAAAGCAACAAACTGGTTCTCCGGTTACATTGAGACAGCAAGTAAATACGGAATTATCAACGGATATAATGAAAGCACATTCGCGCCTAACGATAAAATCACTCGTGAGCAGGCCATGACAATGATAGCTAGAGCCATGAAGATTACCGGTCTGGAATCTTCATTGAAAGATAATGAAAATTATACTGTTCTGAAAGGATATTCGGATGCTGAAGATATAGCAGATTATGCAAAATCAAGTATAGTCTCTTGTCTGAAAACTGGTGTTGTATCTGGAACCAGTAGCAATACGCTAGCACCAAAAGGCAATATAACAAGAGCAGAAGTTGCACTAATTATAGAAAGATTACTGGAAAAATCTAAACTAATATAGTTCTTATAAAAACAAACACCTTTTGAGTTATTTTGGAGGGTGTTTGTTTTTGGTATCTTAATATTAATAATCGTTTGCGTTGACAACATACTACTTATCAATAGGCATCTCTCCTCTTTTGGGTATTGTTTAATAAAAATCTGAATATCTACTCACATAATTGTGTCCCCTTCCACATGGATTGATGGCACAATTATAACAAAAATGCTAAAACAAAAATGTATAAATTCCTACATTTTCATGCTGGAACTTTCCTATATTTTGATTATAGCATTTACAGTCTTAATATCTTAGGTTATAGGAAATGAAATTGACTGGCATGTTGGTGAATGATATAATTTTTACGTGGATTATCCTATGATAGTCTTATCATTTCTTAAAAGGTACTAAACATAGATTTTTAATAGTTGCACAGAAAATATAAATTTTGTAGAAATGGTGTTACAATTCACTAATAATACCTATAAAAAAAGAGAGGTTATACAATGGATAAGCAAGAACAAAAACATAAGCGACGTGTTAGATATAAAGGGACTCATCCTAGATCTTATAAAGAAAAATATAAAGAACTCCAGCCAGAAAAATATGGGGATACAGTAGCACATGTTATTCGTAAAGGGAGTACACCTGCGGGTATGCATATTTCGATTTGCGTGAAAGAAATATTGGAATTCTTACAAATCGTTCCTGGACAAATTGGATTAGATGCAACATTAGGTTATGGTGGTCATGCTTTGGAAATGCTTAAATGTCTAGACTCAAAAGGACATTTGTATGCACTGGATGTTGACTCTATTGAATTAACACGTACTAGGGAGCGTTTAGAGAAGTTAGGCTATGATGATAAAATTTTAACTATCCAGCAAATGAACTTTTCCAACATAGATCAAATAACAGCCGGGTCAGGACCGCTGAATTTTGTATTAGCGGATCTAGGTGTATCTTCGATGCAAATAGATAATCCTGATAGAGGATTTTCATATAAGAATGAAGGCCCCCTAGATTTAAGATTGAATCCCAACAAGGGTATATCTGCTGCGGAGCGATTAAAAGAAATTTCAAAAGATGAGTTACAAGGCATGTTGATTGAAAATGCAGATGAACCTTATGCAGAAGAAATATCTCGTGCTATTATATCTAAAATAAAAAAAGGGACAGATATTACAACAACAACCCAGTTACAATGTATAATCAATGATGCTCTACAATTCATCCCAATAGATAAAAGAAAAGATGAGATTAAAAAATCTTGTCAAAGAACTTTTCAAGCTTTAAGAATTGATGTTAATAATGAGTACGAAGTATTATATGAATTTTTGGAAAAACTTCCTGATAGCCTTGCTCCAGGAGGACGTGTAGCGATACTTTCTTTTCATTCAGGAGAAGATCGTCTCGTTAAAAAATCCTTTAAGCGTTTATTACGTGAAGGTGTCTACCAAGAAATTGCTCCGGACATTATTAGACCATCAACAGAGGAATGTCGTCTTAATAGTCGTGCTCGTTCTACTAAAATGCGTTGGGCCATAAAAGCATAACAATATACTTATTATTAATTTTGAGGCACCAATAGATTTAGAATTTTTTTGGCCTTTGCTGTATGGAGTTATATCTACAAAGGGCTTATGTCTTTTGAGGTAATTATATTAGGCATATTAGGATTGGTAAGTGCTTTACCAATTATTAAGTATCAAAAAAGAATGGTATATTACGCTTCTCATTCTAATATTGAGGAATAAGAGAAAGATTTTTATTCTTAAATATCATCGCACAGGTATATGGGGAAAGGAGCCAATTGCGGGAGATTATGACTTATCTAATGAGGAATCCGTCATAGAGTTTTGCATAGTTCAAATTGCAAATAATTCCTTCGTCTCATTTACAGATTTTAAAATAAACCACCGGATAATCTTCTATCTCGGTGGTAATTTGTTATTTTAGTAAGTAGCTAAAAGAGGATTATTGCCATTCTATGCTTGAATTCAGTTCATTATATCGATCTATGAGGAAAGAAAGCCGAAGCAAGAAAAGAGTATGAGTATCTGAAAGATCAATTCGGCATATCTCAGTGATACGATTTAAACGATAGACAAGGGAATTTCGATGAATATATAGGCTCTCTGAAGCTAATTTAATGCTACATCCTTTATCTATGAAGATACATAGGGTTTTATATAGTTGCGAACTGTTTTTATGGTCATACTGCCTAAGAATTGCCAAAGCAGGATGGCAGAATCGTCCTAATCTATCAGGATTTTTTACTTCCGAAAACAAATCAAAAACCTGATAGTTTAGATAGCGGCATACCAATTCTTCTGGTTTTAATTTCTGACCTAGCTCTAATGCTGCATAAGCTTGTTCATAGTAGCTTACAAAGTTTTCAATACTGGTAAAAGAATTACTGACGCCAATTCGTATATGTTCCTTTTTGGAAAAGTCCTTCAATATTTTGAGCAGTTCCTGATCCGTTTCAGCATCTTCTTTTAACGGAATAACTGCAACGATACCGTTTTTATGATAGGTAACATGGGTACCCGGAATTCGTGCTTTTAGATTCTTACATATAAAATTTTTCAAATACTGTCTTCCCAGATATCTTGTAGGGCGAATGAATAAAACCAGCATCTTGGATGGAAAATGAAGTTTTGTGAGTTTTGGCATAATATCCTTGGAAGGCGCTCCAATCAGCATATCATATAATAAATCATGGAAAAGACTATTTCCTTCAAATAGATCCGGTGTATAATAATCAATGGTATAGCTGATAACATGGCTTATTGTGCTTAGCATTTCAAAATGGGAAGGAAGAAAATTGTTCTCTCCTTCAATCATCAATAGAAATCCAATCTGTATTCGATTATGAAAAACTTTACTGCTTAACTTACGATAAGGAGATTTTGTGCAGGTAACTTCTACAGCTGCTGTAGTCTCAGATGTATTTCGTATTGTTTTCAATTCTTTTATCTGGCTTATAAATTCATAACAGCAGTATCCCTGTTTTATATTATCTTTCCAAAGAGGATCAACGACAGGAATAGATGTAGAACTGGCAATGATTTTAAAGTTCATATCACAGAAAAGCAAAGAATTTCCAAGCATTACAGAGGCAGCATCTATAACGGTATCAATGTTATGGGTTTTATCTGCAAGAGCAGTAAGTTCCTCAAAGATTCCTTTACGACGAGTTGTTTCAATCAAAGTTTTTGCATCATTGAATATGGTAAATAAGGAGTCTTCTGATACCAAAGCAACATTACCCACAGTGGAAAGGGGAGGTGTTGTGCAATTGGTGCGTGCAATAATGCATTGAGATGGAACAGACACTCTATTTCTTAATTGTTTATCATAACCAAAATAAAGAGTACTCTTAATGGTATTTTCATGCTTGTTATCAATCAAAGCTACATCCTGTATTTCTAAATCTTCTCCTTTAGATAAGATATCTATAGAATATTCTTCTGACATTCTATCTACCAACTTTGTAAATGTCATAGTTTCCCTCATTTCTATAATAATTAATTTAAATAATAATTTTACTATAGTGCACCATGAACAAATTGTCAAATTTTTATCATTCATCATACACGTTGAGAAATCACTGTTTTTCATGTATCCTTATGACATTATAACGTTGGTTTATATAATCAGGAGGTAAAAAATGTATAACAAATTATTTGAATCAGGAAACATTGGAAAGGTAACTATTAAGAACCGTTTAGTCATGTCTCCAATGGGGTGTGGACTTGCCAATCTTGATGGAACACCGTCTGAAGAAATGATTACTTTCTATGAAGCAAGAGCGATTGGCGGTGCAGGACTTATCATACCAGAAATTACGCGTATCAATGATGTGCATGGAGCAGGCCTTATGAGACAGCTATCAGTTACAAAGGATAGGCATATTGAACCGCTGGCTAAACTTGCAGAAGCAGTACATAAGCACGGCAGCAAGATTTTTATTCAGCTGCATCATCCAGGACGTGAAACGGTCTCTAAGCTTATCGGAGGTCAGCCAGTAGTTGCACCATCTCCAATTCCATGTAAATTATTAAAACAGGAAACACGTGCACTCACCGTAGATGAAGTAAAACAATTGATTCAACAGTTTATTCAAGGTGCAGTCAGAGTACAAAAGGCAGGTTGTGATGGCGTGGAATTGCACGCAGCACATGGGTATCTGCTACATCAGTTTCTGTCTCCTTATACAAATAAACGAGAAGATGAATATGGTGGAAGTTTTGAAAACCGTCTAAGAATGATTACTGAAATTATTGAAGGAATTCGTAAAGAATGTGGTCGAGATTTCTCAATAGGCGTTCGATTAAGTGTAGAAGAATTTCTAGATAAGACCGGTGTAACAGAAGAATATATACATATTGAAGATGGTGTAAAAATAGCCATGGCTTTAGAGAAGGCAAGTATTGATTTTATTGATTGCAGTTGTGGATTATATGAAACAGGAATGACCTGCATTGAACCTATTTCTTTCCCACAAGGTTGGAGACATGACATGATTTTAGCAGTAAAAAGTCATGTAAAAATTCCTATAATTGGTGTATCAGTTATTAGAGAACCTGCAGTAGCAGAAAAATTCCTAGAAGATGGTGTGGTAGACTTTGTTTCCATGGGGCGTACTTGGAATGCTGATGAAGAGTGGGGTAAAAAAGTATACGAGGGAAGAGAAAAAGAATTACGTAAATGTATCTCCTGCCTGCGTTGCTTTGAAAGTTTGAATGAATATAATGCCGCCGGCTTACCACCAGAATGTGCATTAAACCCAAGATATGCAAGAGAACGAAAATATGGGAATCTGGTGCATGATACCAAAGGACATACTGTAATTGTTGTTGGTGGCGGTCCCGCTGGAATGTGTGCAGCACAGACCCTTGCACTACGTGGGGTAAAAGTGACTCTTATTGATCGCCAAAGTGAACTTGGAGGAACCATTAATTTGGCTAAGAAACCGCCATTTAAGGAACGTATGCAGTGGATTTCAGATTACTATAATAGTGAATTTGAACGACTTGGAGTAGAAGTAAAATTAAATACAGAAGCAACTACAGATAGGATTATGGCATATAAACCGGATGCAGTAATTCTTGCTACAGGCTCTGTATCAATCGTTCCTAAAAAAATTCCTGGGGTAAATGGTGACAATGTATTGACGGTAGAATCGGTACTTTCAGGTAAATCTCAACTAAAAGGGAAAAAAGTAGCTGTTATCGGTGCAGGACTTACAGGACTTGAGACAGCAGAATATTTGTGTGCAGAGGGAAATCATGTTGCAATTATTGATATGCTTGACAAACCAGCACCAAATGCAAACCATACCAATGTAGCTGATGTTTGTGGACGCTTGGCTAAATCTGATGTCAATTATTTACTGGGACATTCCTTGAAAGAGATAAAAACAGATAGTGTTGTACTTGAGGAATTGGAAAACCATAAGAAAGTAACTGTATCTGTAGATGCAATAGTACTTTGCCTTGGATTTAGACCGGATCAATCTTTGGCTTCTGAATTAGAGGCAAAGAATGTAAAAGTGAAATTAATAGGAAGTGCTATAAAAGATGGAATAATTGCACCTGCAGTACGTACAGGTTATGAAGTTGGACGTGGACTATTTATAGAAAAACATAAAGCTCCAAGCTTTAGAGTTCCCAAAGAAGACATTCCGCACTTCGGGAAGATCTCTCTCATGGATAATCAGGAAGGACTCTACATCAGTTATCTTACTGACCCAGCAGCAATTAAAAGGATATTGCCTCCACCATTAAAACCATTTTCTATGCCGGTAGTAACTCTATCTATTTGCCATGTTAATAATCCAACATTTGCAGATGACTACTATGAAGCAATTCTAGGCGTTTATGCTACCTATGGTAAATCCCTTGGCTTATATACGCTGGGCTTAGTACTTGGAGGACCTGGAGCCGAGATGGCAGTACAATGTGGTCGTGACAATGGAAGTATTCCTAAGAAGCTAGGAGCAGAATTTGTTATTAGAAGAAATGGTGATACGGTAACAGCAGGAGTAACCAGAAGAGGGACACAGCTTGTAGAAGCAACAATGAAATTAGGGGAATATAATAATCCTCTGACTGCTGCTCTTTATCAATTCCCAGCAGCAGGAAAACAGACATTTGGAGGGGGTTTCTATTTCCACTTTGACCGTCAACCAGATGAAAATGGTGAATCCCATTTCCTAAATGGAGCATTACTTATGAATCAGTGCGAATATAATTACCAATCATGGGATCCGGGGATAGTGTCACTTGATTTAAAGTCAAGTATTGATGACCCATGGGCAGAACTCCCAATTAATACCATCATAGGCGGCGCTTATTCTAAGAATAGCTTGTTAGTACATAAATTAAAATTAATAGAGAAATTAGAAGCTAATGATGTCGTTCCATATTTGTTAACAGGACGCTATGATCGTACAACATTTATGGAAACAGGGCGTATATAAGTTAATAATTGGAGATACTATTATCTCCTTTAATATAATAAGAGGAAAGGATGTTTACACATGGAAAATTTATTTGATTTAACTGGAAAAGTAGCTGTAGTAACAGGAGCAAGTTCAGGACTTGGAGCAGATGCGGCCCTTGCCTATGCAAAAGCTGGAGCAGATGTTGCATTATTGGCAAGACGTATTGAAAAACTAAACGAAGTAAAAGCTGAAATCGAGAATACAGGCCGTAAAGTTATTGCTGTAGTTTGTGATGTTACCAATGAAGAAAGTGTAAAAATAGCAATAGAGACAGTACTTAATACCTTTGGTCATATTGATATATTATTAAATAACGCTGGTATTGCCGTACGTGGTGGTGTAGACAGCATGACAATCGAAGAGTGGGATAAATCCTTTGATACCAACGTAAAAGGTATCTTCTTAACCAGCAAATATGTAGTTCCACAAATGAAGGAAAGAGGATATGGTAAAATTGTCAATGTTGCTTCTGTCAACGCAGTCATTGCTGACAAAAATGATTTGTTTATTAGACATTCCTACAATGCTTCTAAGTCAGCGGTTCTTGGCTTAACAAAAGGTATGGCTTGTTCCTATGCAAAATACGGTATTACTGTTAATGCTATTGGACCTGCACTTTTTGAATCAGAGATGACAGCCGGAACTTTATTCAAATCAGAGCAGTTCCTTAATGCATATAACACTATGAATCCTGCAGGACGCCCAGGAAATAAAGGAGAATTAAATGGTACAGTACTTTATCTTTCCAGCGATGCTTCCAGCTATGTTCAAGGTCAGTTCATAATCGTAGATGGTGGCGGGGCACTTGTATAGAACTAATAGAATAGGATAAACTATTCCTAGTATGTAATTCTTAATACCTTTACGTCATCTTAAAGACACGTTCAATGTGATGTGTCCCCAATAAGTTAGACTTTGTAGCGAAGCAGTTTATACTGTTTCGCTATTTCTCTATACAGCCAAGAGGTTGAGCCTGTATTCAACAGGACTCATCCATCTTAGTTTTTCTTTAATTCTTTTCTCATTATAATACTTTATGTACTTATTTATAGCTTTCACTAATTTGTCATAGCTATAATAGACCATACCATAATACATTTCTTGCTTCATAATACCTTGTCACATTGAGTTTGGCGGCTAGTTCTTATTGAGACATTTTACTTTGTTCTCTAAGTAGTTTAATTTTATCACCAATATTTGCTTTCATTTTCTAAACCTCCAATTATATCTTCTAACATTCCATAGATTAGATGGATATCTTCTATAAATTTTAACATCTGTTTCCTTTACAATCAAGCAATGCTTTGTTGCATCAAGGCAATAAGCCGTTGCAAGAAGGTTATATAGTGATTATAGTCTATTTCATTGATATCCATATTAATACGGTTTAATTCCGTGTTTGTTTTTTGTATAGAATTATGTCAGATTTAATGCCGTCAGTGAATAGATGGAAAGTATATGTATACTAAACAAATGAACAAAAATAAAGTAAAAGTTAGGTAATTGACTATCCTTGAGATTAAAATTTAAAACTAAACAATATATCAATGATTCACTAAAACATAACTGAAACAATGTTAATATAGTGCATTTGACACAAAAATAAAAGGAAAAAACAAAAAAGTTATTGACAAAAGTAACTAATAATGGTAAATTAATAAACATAAGTTAGTAGTTGTTAAGTAACATTACTTATATTTGTTAACAAAGAAGTATTATGAAAAGGATTAGGTGATAATTTATGAGCACAAGGGTTATGAAGCAATCGAAGGGAAAAAATAAAAAAAAGAAATTCGTGAAGCAGTTTAAGAAAGATTATCCGTTATGGTTATTTGTACTTCCGGGGATTATTATTACCTTTATTTTTAGTTATATCCCTTTATACGGAGTTCAAATAGCATTTCGAAATTTTAATCCTAAATTAGGTTTTTTTGGGAGTCCTTGGGTGGGATTACAACACTTTACAAGATTTTTTGATTCACCTTATTTTTTTACAACAATAAAGAATACATTTGTTCTTAGCCTGTATTCATTGATAGCAGGATTTCCAATACCAATTCTCTTAGCATTGATACTGAATTCTTTTCGACATAAAAAGTATCGAAAGGTAATTCAAACAGTTACTTATGCACCAAATTTTATTTCAACAGTAGTTATGTGTGGTATGTTGTTACTTTTCTTATCGCCTAGTGTGGGTATCATTAATAATGTCATTGAATTTTTTGGGGGAAACAGTATAAATTTCATGGCTGAAAAAAGTTATTGGAGGCATATTTACGTATGGTCAGGTGTTTGGCAAGGAATGGGCTGGAGTTCAGTAATATATTTCGCAGCGTTGTCGTCAGTCAGTCCAGAGTTGCATGAAGCGGCAATCGTTGATGGAGCGACTAAGTTTCAGATTGTCAGGTATATTGATTTTCCAAGTATCATACCCACAGCAACAATTTTATTGATTCTTAGTTGTGGAAGTATCTTATCCGTAGGTTTTGAAAAAGTTTTCTTATTGCAGAATGATTTGAACTTAAGTGTATCTCAAGTAATCTCTACATATGTGTATAAAGTAGGTCTTATTGATAATAATATCTCCTATTCTTCTGCAATTGGGTTGTTTAACTCAGCAATAAATGCAGTTCTATTGATTGTAGTAAATAAAATATCTAAAAAACTATCTGGTATTAGTTTGTGGTAAGGAGAGATTAAAATTGAGGAGAAAAAAACGTTCAAAACAAGACAAAATATATGACGGAATTATCTTTGTGATACTTACTATAATCTTTGCTATAGTAGCATATCCGTTGTACTTTATAATTATTTCATCCATAAGTAATCCAGAAGCGGTTTCTAGTGGTAAAGTATTTCTATTCCCTGTGGGGCTGACATTTGATGGATATATGGAAGTTTTCAAGAATGCCCAAGTTGTTACAGGATTTGTAAATTCTTTATTCTATACATTTTGTGGTGTTATGTTGAATCTGACTTTGACATTGCCAACAGCATATGCTTTGTCAAGAAATAGATTCGGGGGAAAGAAAATAGTAACTCTATTCTATGTAATCACTATGTTTGTTAACGGGGGAATGATTCCTACATATTTAGTAGTAAAAAATCTACACTTATTAGATTCTATGTTTGCTTTGATTTTGCCAGGAGCATTGGGTGTTTATAACATGATTGTGGCAAGAACATTCTTTAAGATGAATATTTCAGAGGAGTTGTATGATGCTGCAGCCATTGATGGATGCGCAGAGACAAAATTCTTTTTCAAGATTGCGTTACCCTTATCAAAAGCGATTATCGCTATCATGGTGCTTTATTATGGGGTAGGACATTGGAATTCATATTTTTCCTCATTATTATATATGAAAACAGAATCAAAGTTTCCATTACAGCTTGTACTAAGATCAATCTTAGTTCAAAACCAAAGCCATTTGTCCCAAACAGTGACAACAGCAGCTCAGCAAGAGGCGTTAGAACAAAGGCGACAATTGATGGAATTGATGAAATACTCACTGATCATAGTGTCAAGTTTACCAGTATTGATTATGTACCCATTAGTACAAAAACATTTTGTTAAAGGAGTCATGATTGGTTCTATAAAAGGATAGCTAAGAGTATGAACTTAAGTCTTTACCAAGACTTGGTTATATATGCTAATTAAAGGAGGATGTTTTATATGAGAAACAAAAAAGTAATTCCACTTATGATAGTTTTTGTAATGAGTCTTACAATTATATTATCAGGTTGTGGTAACAAAGCGAGTAAAAGTTCAACGGGGAAAACAGAGGAAATTAATACAACTGTAGACGATGATGGAAAAATCAATGGATTGATGTACAAAGAAGGGTTACCTATTGTAGACCCAGAAGAAGAGTATTCTTTTTCAATTTTTACAGATGGAAATAAAACAACAGATGAATTCTATTTAATGCCTGTACTAGAAGAGCAAACAGGAATTAATGTAGATGTTCAGCTTTTCCCTTATGAGGTAGCAAAAGAAAAATATAGCTTATCACTCAATTCAGGGGATTATGCAGATTGTATTGGTGGATGGATTATGTCTGCAACTGATATCTTGAGATTTGGTGTGGAAATGGGAACATTTATACCACTTGAAGGATACTTTGAAAAATTTGCACCAAATATCCAAAAAGTTCTTGAGCTTGAAGGAGTTCGTGAAATAATGACAGCACCAGATGGTCATATTTATTCTGTACCATACGTATTAGCTGCACCAAAAGTAGATTTCAATCCTTACATCAATACACGTTGGTTAGAAAATCTAGGGCTTGAAGTACCAACTACAACAGAAGAATTAAGAGATGTATTACGAGCATTCAAAGAAAATGATGCCAATGGTAATGGTGACCCTAATGATGAAATACCATTCTCATTCGATCCAGTAAACAAGAAACTAGGTTATTACGCAGGATGGTTTGGAATGCCTGTCAATGACTATGGATTCACTATGGTAGATGGAGAGTTAACATTTGGTGCCAATAGTGATGCATACAAAAATATGATTAAATACATGAGAGATTTATATGGTGAAGGCTTATTAGACCCAGAAATGTTTACTATAGATCAAGCTCAATGGAAAGCAAAAGGAAGTACTGATATTTATGGTGTTGCCATGATGTATGGAAGCGGAGATATCATGCCTTTTGAAGCAGGAGAAATGCCAGATTGGGTACCACTTCCTGTATTGAGTAGTGAATATACTGATAAACCTCTTTGGTTCCGTGACAGTTATGGAACAACAGTACTTAAGAACCAAGTAGTTATTACTGATAATGCAAAAGATCCAGAAATCATTGTAAGATGGTGGGATAATATGTTTGAATTAGAAAATTCTATTCAGACTAATGGAGGTCCTTTGAACAAAGTAGTATTCAAAGATGGAGATGAATATTACACTGACAACAGCAAGTTGACAGAAGAAGAAAAAGATACATATAGCTGGACAAATTTATATCCACAATCTTTACCAAGATACATACCAACTGATTTCGAATTTGTTGAAAAAAATCCTATATTCAAGGAAAAAGATAATGTTGATAAAATATATGAACCTTATTTAGTTTCCCATACTATTCCACCTTATTGGGCAACAGCAGAAGAAAGTTCAAGATTATCTGATCTTCAGACAGTTATTGCTGATTACATTAAAGAAAAAACTGCTCAATGGATTGCTGGACAGGCAGATGTTGATGAAGATTGGGATAGTTATATTAAACAATTAGAAAAACTTAACCTTAATGAATATATTGAAATGCGTTTAAATGCAATTAACAAATAAATAAATACTTATGTAAGATGGCTATGATGTAAGTCATAACCATCTTTATTAGAATATATAGCAATGGAGGATAATATGTCAGAATTAGATCAATTAGAAGAAATAGAAGACATGGTTGAAGAAGGCGTTCATAATTATAGTACCGAAGAACACTATGTAGTACCAACAGATCCAAAAGTACTTGCTAAACTTGAATGGTTTCAAGATCAAAAATTAGCGTTGATGATGCATTGGGGAGTCTATTCTCAGATTGGTATTGTAGAATCTTGGGCACTAAGCGATGCTGATGCAGAATGGTCAAGAAATTGTGTTGATTGGGAAGTAACAGGAGAAGAGTTCAAGAAACAGTATTTTGACATGAATAAAACCTTCAATCCTATTCGATTCCAACCAGAAAAATGGGCTGAAATTGCCAAAGAAGCAGGAATGAGATATTTTATCTTCACAACAAAACACCACGATGGATTTTGTATGTGGGATACTAGTTATTCTGATTATAAAATAACCAATGGAGATTGCCCTTTCCATACCCATAGATACGCAGATGTCTGTGCTCACCTTTTTGAAGCTTTTCGTAAAAAAGGAATTGGTATAGCTGCTTATTTTTCAAAAGCAGATTGGCATATAGATAGTTATTGGAGTACAAAATTTGAGAAAGGAAGTTATCAGAATAGAGGACCATCCTATAATCCATCTGATTATCCAGAAGAGTGGGAACGATTTGTACAGTTTACTCAAAATCAAATTATGGAGTTAGGAACTAAGTATGGGAAAATCGATATTATGTGGTTTGATGCTGGATGGGTTTGTAAGCAGAATAATCAAGATATAAGATTGGGTGAAGTAATTGATAAAATAAGAAAGTTCCAGCCAGGAATGTTATGTGCTGACAGAACTGTAGGCGGAGCTTATGAAAATTATGTAACGCCAGAACAATGTGTACCAGACAAGCCCCTAAGTATTCCATGGGAAAGCTGTATAACTTTAGGAAATTCCTTTGCATATTCTTATGAAGACCATTATAAGGATCCAAGAGAAGTTGTGAATCTACTAATTGATATAGTTGCAAAAGGTGGTAACTTAGCAATAAATGTTGCGCCACAGCCAGATGGACGTTTACCACAAGAAGCCATTAGTCCATTAAAAGGATTAGGAAACTGGCTAAAGATCTATGGAGACGCAATTTATGGTACTAGAGTGTGCAAACCTTATAAAAGAGATGGTATAGCTTTCACTAAAAAAGAGGATACAGTATATGCCATTCAAGGATTCAACAATAAGACAGATGCTGTTACAACAGAGGTTTTTATACCTTATGAAGGAAATGTTAAAGAAATCAAATGTCTTAAATCAAATGAAATGCTTCAATTTGATAAAAAAGATAATGGATATATGGTACATGTGCCAGAATATCACTCGGATGAAGCACCATACGCAAGAGTTTTTAGTTTAATATAGAGAAAAAGGAGCCCCATATGACCCCCATAAATTTAATTGGTTACGTATCAATAAAAGACTTAAAAAGATTCAAAGAAGAAGATATAAAAAAATCAGAAATAATTAATTTAGCATTTGCAAAAATTTCTGAAGGAAAAGTTGTTTGTGATGTTCTTTCTTATATTCCATACATTGAAAAAGCAAGAGCTATCAATCCTGACATTCGCTTTGTACTATCCATTGGAGGATGGGGCGCAGGAGGATTCTCTATAGCATCAAAAACGGTGAAAAGCAGAAAGATATTAATTGAATCAGCCATTAATCTAATAGAAGAAGCAGGACTTGATGGAATTGATATCGATTGGGAATATCCATGTATCAGTATTGCCGGGATCGATGCAGCTAAAGAAGATAAAGAGAATTTTACACATTTGATAAAAGAATTTCGTATGTACTTAGATGAAAGAGGTATGGAAGATGCCTTGTTGACTATTGCAGCAGCAGGGGATGAGTATTTTATTAAATGTACTGAAATGGATAAAATTCACCCTTATCTTGATTATGTTCAATTGATGACTTATGACCTTCGTGGAGGATTTACAGTTGTTACAGGACATCATGCAAACTTGTTTAGTTACCAAGAAGATTTATCAAGAGCAAGTGCTGATAAAGCTGTAAGAAAATATATAAAAGCAGGTGTACCAGCCAATAAGCTGGTAGTCGGTGCTGCTTTTTATTCAAGAATGTGGGAAGGGGTTCCTGATGTTCAACATGGCTTCATGCAGATGGCGAAAACCACAGGAGGCTATGGACCGAGTTTTCATGATTTATTAGAAGAGTATATTAATAAGAATGGATTTATTCGATATTGGGATACAGAAGCAAAAGCACCTTATTTATTTAATGGAGATTGTTTTATTAGTTATGAAGATCAAGACTCCCTATTCCATAAATTGGATTATATTCAGGAACAAGGACTATATGGATTGATGTATTGGGAATACGGGACGGATCGTAGTGGTACATTATTAAGCTTCATAGACCAAGAAAGAAAAAAGATAAGTATCAAGGATGGAGGAGAGAGCTAATGGAAAAATGGTTTGAAGAAGCCAGATTAGGAATTTTTATTCATTATGGAATATATGCGGTAGATGGTGTTGCAGAATCATGGTCATTTTATCATAACCGTGTTCCATATGATAAATATATGAAACAACTGGATGGTTTCACTGCTTCAAAATTCGACGCTGACCACTGGGCTGATATTATTGCAAAATCAGGAGCAAAATATGCGGTTTTAACAACTAAACATCATGATGGAGTAGCACTTTTTGATACTCAGTACAGTGATTTGAATGTGGTGAAAAGTACTCCAGCCAAAAGGGATATTATAAAGGAATATGCAGAAGCCATTAAGAAGAGAGGAATAAGATGTGGTATGTACTATTCTCTAATTGATTGGTCTCATCCCGATTATGCCAGTGTTTTTGAAGATGGAAAAGTTCCAGAAGATCTTTCAGAGGTTAATGGCTATTCCTATCCAGCAGATGGAAAGCAGGATTTTGAAGCATGGGAACGATTTTTAGAATTTAATAATAATCAGTTAAAAGAAGTTCTAAGTAACTATGGAAAAGTAGATTTGTTATGGTTTGATGGAGATTGGGAGCGTAGTGCAAAAATGTGGCGCTTACCTGAGTTCAAGGATTACTTAAAATCATTCAATGATAAGTTGATAATAAATTCAAGATTGCAAGGTCATGGTGACTATAAGACACCTGAACAAGGACTTCCTATTACAAGACCTGAAGGTCCTTGGGAATTCTGTACAACAATAAACAGTTCTTGGGGTTATGTTCCTGATGATAATCATTACAAATCCTTGAATCAGTTGATTCGTATGTTTTGCGATTGTATCACCATGGGTGGAAATATGTTATTGGATATTGGTCCAAAAGAAGACGGAACCATTGTACCAGAAGAAGAAGAACTTCTAATAGGCATTGGTAATTGGATTAGAGATAATGAGGAGGCAATATATGGTACAAAAGAAGGTATAATGACTCGTTATTATCTAGGTGGCTCTACAATGTCTCAAGATGAAGAAACCCTTTATCTGTTTGTATATGATAATCCAAAAGAAAATGTATGCTTGAAAGGCTTATGTAATAAGGTGAAGAAAGCTACTGTATTACACTCAGGAAAAGAGTTGAACTATGAAATTCATGGAGGTGTACCTTGGTTTAATATACCTGGGACCATATGGTTTGATTTAACACCAGAAGATTGTCATGAAAATGTAACTATATTGAAAATAGAAGTTGAAGGGAAAATAGAGATGTATGGCGGCAGTGGTGCTGTTGTAACACATAACTAGGAGGAAAAATGAATTCATTAAGAGTACCAATACCTAAGATTGATTTCAATCCACCGGTATATTATTGTAAGCGAGCAACAAAACCTTTTGTTCTTGATGGAAACCTACATAAAGAATTTTGGGAGGATGCTCCATTCACTAATCTATTTGTAGATATTGAAGGAGACAGTAAATCTAAACCTTACATGGACACACAAGTCAAGATGTTATGGGATGATGAGAATTTTTATTTTGGTGGAATTCTCCATGGAGAAGAAATATGGGCAACTTTAACTGAAAGAGACTGTGTTATTTTTCACGATAACGATTTTGAAATCTTCATAGATCCAGATTCAGATACTCATGGTTATTTTGAATTTGAGATTAATGCTTTTAATACAGTGTGGGATTTATTTTTGACAAAACCTTATCGTGATACAGGAGGAAGACCTCTTAATGGATGGGATATCAAAGGGCTTCAGTCAGCTGTCAAGATTAAAGGCAAAATAAATGAAATCAATCCAGATAATAAATATTGGATGGTGGAAGTTGTAATTCCTTTTGATTCTTTGAAAGAAATGGCACCAAAATCACAAAAGCCACATTTAGGTGATTATTACAGAGTTAATTTCTCCAGAGTTCAATGGCATGTAGATACTGTTGATGGAAAATACGTTAAGAAAGACCGCCCTGAAGAAAACTGGGTATGGTCACCAACTGGATTAGTAAATATTCATTACCCAGAATTATGGGGATTCGTCTTTTTTACTGACAAAGGTGAAAACTATGATATCCCTGAAGTGGAATACTTAAAATGGGAATTAAGAAAATATTATTATTATGAACACAGATATTATGATAATTATGGCAGCTATACTACAGATATTACTGCCTTAGACATGGAAATGGAAACTTCTATTTGTCCAAGGATTGAAATTTGTAGTAAAAGCTTTGAAATCTCTTGTTTAACTAAAGATGGAAGTGAGCAAGTAGTAATTTATCAGGATGGAAAAATAAGTGTATTGGAACAAGAGGAATATGAAAAGAAACTAAGAAAAGTTCCTTATTCATTGATGCAGGAGATGAATGAGTCAGAACAAGAGTGTATGAAGTTTCTCTATGAATTCATGCCTTTGTCCGATATTGCTGATTATGACCCAAAGCTATTCTTGCAATTTGTCCGTCATAGCCTATGGGTAAAAGAAAATATGCCTTGGGGAGATATAATTGATCATAATGATTTCTTGAATTACGTACTCCATTTTAGAGTAAATAATGAGGATTTGGAATTCTACAGCTTAGTATTTTATGAAGAATTAGCACCTAGGATTCAAGGAATGACCATGGAAGAAGCAGCCATTGAAGTCAATTATTGGTGTTTTGAAAAAGCCACCTATCAGTCAACTAATTCACGAACTGGTTCTCCTTTCACAGTGATTAAAAATGCTTTTGGCCGATGTGGAGAAGAATCAACTTTTGTAGTAGCAGCTCTTAGAAGTGTAGGGATACCAGCAAGACAATGTTATACCCCAAGATGGAGCCATTGTGATGATAATCATGCTTGGGTAGAAGTATATACAGAAAAAGGATGGTGTTTCTTAGGAGCTTGTGAACCAGAGGTACAGTTGAATCATGGCTGGTTCAGATTACCTGCATCAAAAGCAATGCTTATTCACAGCCGTGTACTTTCAAACCGCTGCTCAGACGAAGTAATTACAAAACAAACAGACCGAATGACGGAAATTAATGTTTTATCTCATTATGCTGAGACCAAAAAGATAACTGTTTCGATCAAGGATGAAAACAATTGTCCCGTACAAGATGCAATAGTTCGATTTGAGGTAGTCAATTATTGTGAGTTTTATCCTATTGCTCAATTAAAAACTGATGCTCAGGGTAATGTATCTTTTGTAACAGGTCTAGGGGATCTAATGATCTATGTATATAAAGGAAACTCTTTTGCCTATAGTAAAATGGATGTTTCCCATGAAGAAAATAAGGTTTTGACCTTAAAAGATGAAATATATATGGCTTCAGATATAGAAAACTTCATTATGATTCCACCAAAAGGCGGTATAGAAGAAGAACAGCCCTATACAGAAGAAGAAATGCAAGAGCAGAAAAGAAGAAATGATAAGGCTGTAGAGCAGAGAAAAGCATTTGAAGATACATTCTTCAATGAAGCCACTAGTAAAGAAGAAGCAAAGAGATTTCCACTACTTAATAAAGAAATTTCTGAGTGCTTAGTAAAAGCTAGGGGAAATCATAAAGAGATTCTGACTTTCTTAGATGATAGTTCCGAGGATGAGCTATATCTGAAAGTCAAAATGTTAAAAGCTTTACCACAAAAAGACCTATCCGATATATTAGCGTTGGATTTGGAAGAGCATTTTGCATATTCAATAAAATATAGAGATGATTGGGAAGAAGATATTTTTGTTGAATATATTATGAATCCTAGGATATGGATAGAAAAAATAAGATTGTATAGGAAAGAGATTAATGCATTCTTTACAGAGGAACAGAAGACATGTTTTAGAGAAGAACCATTGGAGTTAAAGAGATGGATGGAATCTAATCTGTACCTGATAAGGGATAAAGAATACTCCAATCTAAACACTTCACCTACAGGAATGCTGAAGGTAAGAGGCGGTAATAAAATATCTCATAAGATTTTCTTCGTTGCTGTATTACGTTCATTAGGTGTTCCAGCAAAGATTGAAAAAACTGATGGAAAATTAGCTTATTATAAAAATAGACAATGGCAATACATCTACGAAGATGAAAATGTAGATTCCAAGGAAGTTGGTAAGCTAATATTAACACGTGATAATAGTCATGTGGAATATTATAAAAACTATACAGTATCACGTTTTGAAAATGGATACTATAAAACCTTAGAATTAGATGAAATACCTTGGGAAGATAATCAAGTAGAATATACCTTAGAAGAAGGATATTATCGAGTGATTACAGCTAATAGACAACATGATGAATCCAACAGGGTTCGTGTTGTTAATTGCCAGATTATAAAAGATCAGTCCACAACGGTACCATTGATTCTAGATAAAGGTAATAATGAAAAGAAACAAGTAGCAGTAAAAGATTATTCTTTAATCTATAAGAACAAGGAACAATGTAATTTATATGAATTCATAGACACAAAAAGGATTGTTTGCTGGATTAAACCGGGAGCAGAGCCTACAGAGCATCTGCTTAACGAGATAATTGAATTAAAAGAAGCATATGGACAATTATCCAAAGAGGTTATCCTATTGATTCAACATGAAGAAGAATTTGACGATCCAACCTTGATGAAGGCTTGTAAAGAAGTATCATCCCTAAAAGTTCTAGTTGAATCAAGTTTTAGTTTAGATGATATATATGAAGGATTCAATATAAAAGACTGTCGATTACCTTTAGCCATGATTACAGAAGATAAACAAGGAATCTTTGGATGGTGTGGTTATCAAGTAGGTATCGGGCAGTTACTTATAGAAAGCATTAACGATTAGATTTGTTAGCTAATTAATACTTAACTTATTGCCATGAGTTTCCCAAAATGTTATAATGTCAAAGGATAAGGAAAATGTTAAAAAGGGGAGTCTAACAATGAAGAAAATCAAAAAAGTTACTATGCAAGATATAGCAGATGCATTAGGAGTTAGTAAAGTAACAATTTCTAAAGCATTAAATGATAAAGATGGTGTTGGACCTGAATTAAAAGAACAGATATTACAAAAAGCTGAAGAATTTGGCTATCGTTTATCAAAAAATTCAAAAGATAAAGTGAAGAATATTGCTATATTTTTAGACCACAAATATTTTGGTGAAGGCACAAAAGCATACTTCTATGTAAAAATCTATCAAATGATATCAAAGCATTTAAGTGAAATTGGTTATATTGGAGTTCTCACAACAGTAAATCCTATCAATCATGGAAAGGAACTGGAACAAATTATTAGTAATCAAAACATTGAGGGTATAATTATTCTTGGAAACCTAGAGGAAGAATTTTTGTCAAAAGTTAGAAAGATAAGGTTACCCAAGGTATTTGTTGATTATTATGATGAACTTTCCAATACGGATTGTGTTCTTTCTGAGAATATTTACAGCACATATGAGATTACCAAGCATCTACTTAATTATGCACATTATTACATTGGTTTTGTGGGTTCAATTTCTGTAACTCAGAGTATATCAGATAGATATCTAGGATATAAGAGAGCATTGATGGAAAGAAAAATTCCAATTAGACAAGAGTGGATTATTGATGATAGAGATGCACATAACGAAGCAATAGAATTCCAACTTCCAGAAGAGATGCCAACGGCTTTTGTATGTAATTGTGACGAAACAGCACATCGTTTTATTAAATGCTTGAAACAACAAGGTTATAGAGTTCCCGAAGACATTTCAATTGTAAGCTTTGATAACGATATATATGCTGATATCTGTGAACCAAAATTAACAACTGTCGCTGTAGACATTGAAGGCATAGCAAAGACTACAGTAAAACTCATTAAAAGAAAAGTAGAAAGATCCCCTTATTATACAAAAGGAGTATCCATGGTGAATGGTAAAATCATTTATCGAGATTCAGTGGCAAAGAATTAAGTAGGATTTGGAGGAGTAGAAATTGGCAAAAATTATTGGAAATAAATTAGAAAATATACCATGGCAGGAAAGAACTGAAGAAGATTCTATGCCAATATGGAGATATTCAAAAAATCCTATTATCAATAGAAATGCAATACCTAGTTCAAATAGTATTTTTAATAGTGCGGTTATACCTTTTGAAGATGGGTTCGCAGGTGTATTTAGATGTGATTCCAAATCAGTGAGTATGAATATCTATGCTGGATTCAGCAAAGATGGAATTCATTGGAATATTAACCATGATCCTATTGAATTTCAAGGAGAGAATGAAGAAATACTCCGTAAAGAGTATCGTTATGACCCAAGAGTATGTTTTATTGAAGACCGTTATTATATAACATGGTGTAATGGTTATCATGGTCCCACAATAGGAATGGGTTATACTTTTGATTTCAAGACATTCCATCAAATGGAGAACGCATTTTTACCTTATAATCGAAATGGAGTTTTGTTTCCACGTAAAATAGGCGATTATTATGCAATGCTCAGTAGACCAAGTGACACAGGACATACACCTTTTGGTGATATCTTCTACAGTCAAAGTAAAGATATGGAATATTGGGGTCATCATCGTCATGTAATGAGTACAATAAAAGGAGACAAATCCGCTTGGCAAGGAACGAAAATCGGTCCAGGTCCAGTACCAATTGAAACAGATGAGGGATGGTTACTAATATACCATGGCGTTTTAACTACATGTAATGGGTACGTATATAGAATGGGATGCGCACTTCTTGATTTAGACCAACTCTGGAAAGTAAAAATGCGCTCATCTAATTACATACTAGGACCTTACGAATTATATGAATGTGTAGGAGATGTACCAAATGTAGTTTTCCCATGTGCCACACTAACTGATTCAGAGACAGGAAGAATTGCCATATATTATGGCTGTGCAGACACAGTTACTAGTCTAGCCTTTACAACTGTCGACGAATTAATTAAATACATGAAGGAAAATCCATTATAGATTATATTATATATAAATGAAAAAAGGGCTGAATCAGCCCTTTTTTATTAGCAATAAAAATAATGATGATTATAACGATTTCATATAACATTTTTCATCCTCTATAGAATCTAATTCAAACCCCATCTTCAATAGATATTTAATATGCTGCTCATTTGAAGAAAAACTAACAAGGTTATAGAAACCTTTATCAGTAAAATATTCTTTATTCTTGTCAAAAACATATTTAGCTATCTTGAAATCCCTGTATTCAGGTACTACAAAATCAAGATTTATTTTAAGGGTATCATCATTTAATTTTGTTGACATGAATATTCCAGCTGGAACCATGTTTCTTAAAATATAGAAAGCTACATCTGAATCTTCAATACTGAATTCTGATTCTGAGAATTTTTTGATTTCATCTTTATAAAAATCAAGAAAATAGTCATAATAAAGTGAATGTTTTTTGATTGGCAGTATTTTAAAATATTCCTTATAGTTATATATTTTGAATAAGAAATAGATATTAATGAAGCATATACAAAGATTCATCAATCCTACAGGTAAAGCACCTATTAAAAAACCATATAATGAAAACAATAAAGAACCAATTAGACTAATCCATCTCAATTTTATTATAGAACTCATAAGTAAAGATATTAAAACAATAAGTGAAGCTAAATAACCTAGCCATTCAAGCCAATTATCCATGGTGTAACTCCTCTCTAGTGTAAGTGGTGTAATACGCCGTTATTCTCTTTTCTTCTTGGGTTATTATTACCATTTTAATAAAATAATATAATCATGTGAGTGGTCCATATACAAAGACTGTTAATATAATTTATATGATGCAGAATAAATGTTAAATAAGTTGTTTCATTATAACAGATATTCTATACTAATAAAAAGGACATTTTAGCTTGTTTTAGAACTTTTTTATTTTATAATTACACGTTATAATACTTTATAAAGGAAGGTTACAATGTAAATACTAATCCGCATATACCTAAAGTTACTTTAGGTAGGAAGGGGCAGGTTATGAAGTATAGTATCACAGATTTAGCAGAAATTCTTGGATGTACCACTAGCGCTATCCATTATTATGAAAAGGAAAATTTGATAAAAGTAGAGAAAGGAAAAAATGGTCATCGCTACTACAATGTAGTAGATGTATTCAGATTACTTTCTTATGCTAAGTACCGTTCTATGGAAATCCCTATGAAAACCATCATTACCCAATTTGGTGGAAATGAAAATAATTATAAATTAATAGAAGAAAGAGAGACAAGATATCAACTAGAAGCAATCAAAAAAGCCAAGTACTATATGAACTTAGCAAATGCCATTGAAGATCATCTTGTCAGCATAAGAAGAATCGAACAACTCTTAAATAAATATGAGTTAGCTCAATCCCCAGAAGTCACCCTTATGTGTGATGATGAGTGTGGATGGCTGTCAAAGAAACGTAGTTCACAAAAAATAATTCACAAGTGGGTAAAAGCCATGCCTGTTGTACAGTTAGGGGTAATTGATGAAAGAATGGGAATGAGCAATTTCGGATATTTGGTAAGGACTGAGAAACTAGAAGAATTAGAGCTGCCAGCAGGATTATATACCAAAAAATTAGAAAGCACATCCTGTCTACACACAATAGTAGTGGCAGATGAAGATTTTACTCTAAAGCCACAGAAAGTATTCAAAAAAGCTTTTGATTATGCTAATAGCAAAGGTCTTGAAATAGGGGAAACAGCTTGGGGTAAGATACTATTAGTAGAAGTAGAAAAGGAAGCAAAACTCCATCCATATATAGAATTATGGATTTCGATAAAAATATAACAATATCCTCTTGCAAGTAAAGTTCCTTTATGTTCTATACTGAAATTAACATCAATATTAGATGTAAGATAGTTGATAACAAAATACATTTAAGATGATTTTCAGGAGGGCGAAAGATATGAAGGAAAAGTATAAGGTACTTTATGATCCAATTAAGATTGGTGAATTGGAAATTAAGAACAGATATGTCCTTGCTCCAATGGGACCAGGTGGAATGTGTAACGCAGATGGTAGTTTTAATGAAAGAGGAATAGAGTTCTATGTGGAACGTGCAAAAGGTGGAACTGGATTAATTATGACTGGTGTAACAATGGTAGAAAATAACATTGAGAAATGTGCATTACCATCTATGCCATGTCCTACAATTAATCCCTTGAATTTTATTACAACAGGTAATGAAATGACAGAAAGAGTTCATGCTTATGGTTCAAAAATCTTTTTACAATTGTCAGCAGGATTTGGAAGAGTTAGTATACCATCTATAGTGGGAAAAGTAGCGGTAGCACCATCACCAATACCACATAGATTTTTACCAGGAGTTACATGTCGTGAATTGACAAACCAGGAAGTAAAAGATTATGTAAAAGCATTTGGTGAGTCAGCAGCCATTGCAAAAAAAGCAGGATTTGATGGTGTTGAGATACATGCAGTACATGAAGGATATCTATTAGATCAGTTTGCTATATCTTTCTTTAATCATCGTACTGATGAATACGGTGGATCATTGGAAAATCGTTTAAGATTTGCTTGTGAAATAGTGCAAGAAATCAAAAAACGTTGTGGAGAAGATTTCCCAGTATCTCTTAGATACAGTATAAAGAGCTTCATCAAGGATTGGTGTAAAGGCGGATTACCTGATGAAGAATTCCAGGAAAAAGGAAGAGATATTCCAGAAGGAATCGAAGCAGCTAAAATACTTGTTGAAGCAGGATATGATGCATTAAATGGAGATGTAGGATCTTATGATTCATGGTACTGGAGTCATCCACCAATGTATCAAAAGAAAGGATTATACCTTCCATATAATGAAATTCTTAAAAATGCGGTAGATGTACCTATTATAACAGCAGGTAGAATGGATGATCCTGAATTAGCCAGCGAAGCCATAATATCAGGACAAACAGATATGATTGCATTAGCAAGACCACTTCTTGCAGATGCTGATATACCTAATAAGATATTTGAAGATAAATGTGAAACTATCAGACCATGCTTATCTTGTCAAGAAGGATGTATGGGAAGACTACAGACTTTTGCAACAGTTTCTTGTGCGGTAAATCCTGCATGTGGACGTGAAAAAGATTATGGATTAGAAAAAGCAGAACATATCAAAAAAATTCTTATCGTAGGTGGTGGTATCGCAGGAATGGAAGCTGCAAGAGTAGCAGCTATAAGAGGACACAAAGTGACATTACTTGAGAAAAACGGTTATCTTGGTGGAAACATCGTTCCAGGAGGAGTTCCAGATTTTAAAGAAGACGATCATGAGCTTATTAAATGGTATGAAGTTGTATTAAAAGATTTGGGAGTGGATATTAGATTAGATGTTGATGCTTCAAAAGAAATCATAAAATATTTTGCACCTGATGAAGTACTTATAGCAACTGGGTCTAACCCAAGACAATTAGCTATCAAAGGTGCTGACAATGTTTACGTTGCTGAAGACGTGCTAATGGGAAAAGAAGCTGTTGGAGAACAAGTTGCAGTTATTGGTGGAGGTCTTGTTGGTTGTGAGACAGCTCTTTGGTTGAAACAACAAAATAAAGAAGTTACTATCATAGAAATGCAGGATGATATTCTTAAGATAGGTGGACCTCTTTGTCATGCTAATCACGATATGCTTCATGAGTTAATTAAGTACAATAAGATTGATGTTAAGACAAGTTCTTATATAAGTGAAAAAACAGAACAAGGTTTTGTGTTAAATGAAGATGGACAAAAATCAATCATTGATGTTGATAGCGTCATTGTTGCTATTGGATACTCTTCACAAAAAGATTTATTCAATGATATTAGATTTGATATTCCTAATGTAAGATTAATTGGGGATGCTAATAAAGTGCAAAATATTATGTACGCTATATGGAATGCATATGAAGTAGCTAAAAATATCTAGGATGTTTTTATAGAAAGTGTGTAGAAGATTAAGTATTAATATGTAGTATACATCTATAAAGTGAGTTAATAAAAGATAAACCTTCATAGTGATATATTTTAATGTAATATCACTATGGAGGTTTTTTGTATATTAGGACTATTTGATAATAAGCTATTATTTATTGATTGGTTGTTCGTAAAAGTACATATAATTACATAAAGGTATATAAAGTTATAAAAAAGGTTGAAAAAATATTTTGAGTATGATATCATTAAGAAAAAGAAAGGCGATGATACAAATGGAAAATAAATTTTATACAGTAGACCAAGTTGCTGAAATGTTGAAGATTCACCCTAAGACAGTGCGAAAATACGTAAGAGAGGGGAAATTAAGAGGTACAAAAGTTGGAAAACAATGGAGGGTTACAGGACATGATTTATCCTTATTTATGGAAGGTGAAGAGAATATCGTTCCTGAAAACTTCCATGAAGTAACACATGATTATTCTGTTTCAGATAATAAATCCAACAATACTAATGACAAGATTTCTGTTTCTACAGTAATTGATATTGTAGTTAAGAATAGAGATGAAGTAGATAGAATTTCAAATACTCTTGTAGCGGTTATGAATTCAAAAGACCCTGAGTATGGAAATTCAACAATCAACATTCAATATATTGAAAAAACTCATAAATTAAGAGTTATGCTATGGGGAACAATCTATTTTACTGAAACCTTACTAAACTGTATATCCGTATTAACAGATAATAATGATTAAGAAATGAGGTAGATGAAATGAAAACAAACTCAATCTATAAATCTGATGAAGGAAAGGCTTTGATAATTAATCATTATGATAATCTAATACAAAAGTGGCCTGTAGACAAAGAAATAATTAATATCGATACAAGTTTTGGCAATACATTTATTATTGTAAGTGGGGATGTAGGAAATAAGCCTATTATTCTACTCCATGGTTCTTCAACAAATTCTGTCATGTGGATGGGAGATGTTGAAAAACTCAGTGAAACTTACAGAGTATATGCCATTGATATAATTGGAGAACCTGGAAAAAGTGATGAGAATAGACCAGATATGAATGATGACCATTATGGAAAGTGGTTAGATGAGGTCATAAATGCTTTAAGTATTGAGAAAGCAATAATTATTGGAAATTCACTTGGAGGCTGGATGGCATTAAAATATGCAACTTATAAGCCTGAAAAAGTTGAAAAGCTTGTTTTATTAGCCACATCAGGCATTACTAACGGTAAGATGTCTTTTATGTTCAGGGTTATGCCATTGATGCTTTTAGGCGAAAAAGGAATTGATAGATTAAATCGAATTGTCTATGGAAAAGAAAAGATACCTGAAGTAGCTTTAGAGTTCGGTAAGCTAATCATGAAGTACTATAGACCACGTATGGGATCTTTACCAGTATTGACAGATCAGGAATTAAATAAGTTAACAATGCCTACTCTATACATGGGAGGAGAAAATGATGCATTATTGCCTACTAAGAAAATTGCAGATAGAATAAGTAGGATTATCCCAAAAGCTAAGATTAAGGTTTTAAAGAATACTGGGCATGTGTTGATTGATGTGGTTGATGATGTAGTAATTTTTTTGGGTGGATAGTTATTGAAGAAGAGATTAAATATTTTATAGTATCATTACAGTATCTATAAGAATTATTTAATTATCCCTTCCTAATAGTTTACAATTGTTGTCTTACTTACTCCATTTGGTCCGCATATTAATATCTTATCTGAACTATTTATTATAGCTTAAATTATTTATTACTCTATTTTTTCCGTTGGTATAAAAAAAGATACTGACTTGTATTCAATATTCTTTTTATCAATATACTAATAGGATGGTAAAACGTATATATAACCGAAGCTAATTGGGCAGGGGCTAAAACTAATGAAATATATTGTGTTATTTCAAACATTGTTCCGCAGAAGTCTTATTTTGCTAGATAATATAGTAAATAGGCTAGTTGTTACTACTGAGGCCAATACATTAATTAAACTCACTGTTTGTTGAAAAGAAGCAAAGTCAAAATGTGCAAGCAACGAATTATAGAAGAAAAAGACTTGAAATCCTGTATAAATTGCAAGTGATGTGGTAGCAATGGTAAAAACACCCTTCAAGGGTTGTAAAAACCTTGTTAGTATTGGAAGTCTTGCACTGTCCAAACAACAAATAAAACAGAATGCTAAAAGGTTGCTTTACATAAAAGCTTATTGAAGAAGCAAATGCAAAGTTTCTGAAGAATGGGGAATTACACATTACATTTACCTTGCAACATTGGACAATAAGACTCACCAATGTTGCAACGGTTGGATGAAAAAACATGCTTTCAAAGACCCTATGGCAGAAAGTAACTTTCCACCAATGCACCCCGATTGCAGGTTAACCATTACAATGATATTCCTGACGAGCTGTATGACAAAAGGTCTGCAAGGGACAAAAACAGACAGCTTGGATTGGTTTCAAAAAAGAATAGTACCAAATCTATTCAAAATCGAATGCTAGTCGATAGAATCATATATTTTGTTGATTGCGTATAGCGCCAAATAGTTCTTACACCTCTTTTGCTTATATAAGTATTCATCTACTAGTACTTGCTCAAGTTCAACATCTGACATTTTTTTTATATTATCAATTGTTTTAAAAGCATGTAATAAAAAAATACCATCATAAATAGTTATTTTTTTTTCAATGAAGTATTGCTTTTCTTCAGGTGTAAACATAGAATCCCACGATACTTCCGGTTTTGTAAGTGAATGATACTCTGAATATGTTAATTCTCCAACTGGGTAAGCTTTCAACTTAGGATATCTATTTATTATAGAATAATACAGATCGTTAGGAATTATCTGTTTTTCCATAAAATTGAAATAATCTTGATTTGTTTTTAGTGAATCAGCCATATCCGAATATCCATCAGCTATCAATTTTTCAAGATGTTCATCCATTAAAGGTCTAATATCTACAAGTTTGTCAAGATTAATATTCTTAATTTTGATATTCATGGATGTATCAAGTAGCGAATATGCATCATAATTCAGTTTAATTTCATCATAATCGATTAAACCTGTACTATGATCATAAAATTTATTCACGAATTGCTTATCGATATTGTAATAATCCTCAATATTATAATTTTTTTTTGATGAAATGTTGATTAAAAATATGAAGATAAAAACTGATACAACAACTATTATGGTTAATCCAATTTTTTTCATATATTTTATTTACTTGTCTATCTGTAATAGATAGCCAAATTATCCCTTCTGTTTTATTGTGTATATAAACTCTCTTAATTAGTTCCACTCAGGAACATCGCCTTGCAGATGACATCTGATATACATATATGGATTATCTGAGTATTGTCTGTTCTTCGAATTATCATGATGATAGGTACCGAAATGAGTGTCCTTTGGTCCATTGTTTACTGAGAAATGTAGATGTTTTCCATTACCTGGTACACCAGTTTCATTCTCTTCCAAATATTGAACCATTAAGCACATTACCACTTTTAGGGTATGAACCTACAGTACAATGCATATAAAATACAGTGTAGTTTGCACTTTCATCTTGTGGAAATGAAGAATGTACATACATACCTGCAACACCATAGCTATCATAGTTTACATCAAACGCTTCTGCTTGATATTCATATGGATAATATACCGCTTTCAGATCAACACCACCACCACCCAAATCAATAGCTTCATGAGCTTGGCGCATAGACCATGACCAACAAGCCCACAAGCTTTGAGAGCTATAATTGCCAGATAAACCCATAACTTGCTCCCATAACTCTTGCGTAGCGGTAGCAGCAATATCTGCATTGCCCAAACATGAGTCCTTGATGAAATCAGAAAATAATCTGCTACACCACTATTATAACCATCAATAACAACTGGTTCATAGTCATTAACCCTATCTTCGCCATACTCATAAGATTTAGTTGTATAAAAACCATTTGCTAATAACTCTTTTCTCTCGGCATCATAATTTATTCCTTTTTGCAGCATCAATTGATTTTTAGCAATATAAGACTTTACTCTATCAATTTTATACTGATACTCTTTTTTTAATATATCAGTAATCACTTCATCTTTTTCATCGATTATTGCTTTAACATTTTCGTATTCTTTTAATAAGTAAATAGCATCATCAATTGTAATATTTGTCTACCTTAACTGAGCTACTTCCGTTTCTGAAAAAGAGTTCCCTCTGTTGGCTTTAAGAAATTCATTATACTTTCCATTTAATAGAAAGCGGCATATATAACTCTTTAAAGGGGAATATATGCCGTTTCTATAAAAAATAGTAATGAATATTTAAGGGTTTTGTGTTGTGTTTTATACTATAAAAACATCATTAGAATCTTATTATAAATTACTATAAAAATTATAAATAGCCATATACGCTTCCTCATAAGTAAATTTATTCTTTGGTGAAAATACGTTATCTTTACCTATAGCTATAATTTCTTTTGAAGATACATAATTGACACTTTCTTTTGCCCAACTACTAATTTTATCCTTATCAGCATATTCATAAACAATATAATCTGAATCTTTTTCTAATACAGATGCAGTTTTATGGAGTATTGTCGCAACTTGTTCTTTTGTAAGAAGTCCTTCTGGGTCAAATCTCCAGTCGCTTATACCATTTATTATGCCTAATGAATGTAGATTAAAAATTGATTCATTACTTGTATCACAAAAAGGATTGTTAGTATCAATTTTACATTCTCCACCTGGACCAAAACTACCACGATAGTACCACTCTTTTTTCAATCCTTTAGTTTCAACAAATTCTTCTAATGTCATCTTTGTTTCTTTTTCTATTAGATTAATAATAAGTTTACAAAAATCCAAGCGTGTTATGTTTGAAGTATATAAACCTGCGAATGTGTCTCCTTCAGGGATTAATCCTAACTCAGCAGCATTTTTACATGTCACTTTTGTAGAAGCACTTGGGTTCTGAGGTATTGCTCTTCCCCACAAATTAGCTAGACTCGTTACACATTTTGCCTTATCAACTAAGATCTTATTTAATAAATCTATTTTCCCTTTTAATGGAAGGTCACTTTCTTCCATAAGCATAGTTCTTAATTGTACAGGTGAATTACCAGCTATTACTTCAAATAGAGTAGCAAAGTCTTCAGAATAATTTTTTGTACTATAATCTCTTACAAAATATTTATAATGAGAATCAGTCCATTTGTCGCAACCCTCATTCTTATAACCTAATCCATCGTTAATACTAGTCCATTCTTTTTTTAGTTTTTCATAACCATAGATATCATTTATGTATTTATGAACGTAATGTCCCATTTCATGAGCGATTGTCCATTCTGCAAAGCTATTACCTATTGGGTTTGGATAGTAATTCAGATAAATATGTTTACCGCTATCAGAAAAACTTCCACCAAGACTTGTTTGCTTATATATGAATCTTATATTAGTCTTGATACCTTTTGATTTATAATAAGAAGTCATTTCTTTAATTAATCCATCTGGAAATCTAGAATAAATCTTATCCATCATTTGAAGTAAAGAATCTTTAGGCCAAAAGCCTTCTTCGACTGTTATGGTAACACCATATTTTTTCTCTAGTTGTGGTATATTCATTTTAGGATATTCCATCTTGAAAGCTTTTTTAGAATCTTTAGATGTATTGCTAGAAGCTATTCCTTCATAATTTAGTGATGCAAAATTATTCCAACTAGCATATGTTTGATTAGGAATAAGAAGAATCATGCCTATAATCAGACAGGAAATAATTAGTTTGTTTTTCATAATGATACCTCCATTATTTATAAGTATAATATTTAGTACTACAAATTACTGTTAAAAAATAAATCTTTATATAATATTTTAAATTCAATTCTAGTTAAATCTACTATTGAAGAATTATATCAGTAGTAAGTTTGCGTATATAATAAGTTATTTAAAAAATTACATATTTCGATTTATTATTTGATTTAACATAAATATATTTTATAAGTGTTTTTAAGTAATGTCAATTAATGGTTAGAAAATGATCTACTAGATCAGTATTCTATAACGCTCATTTCAATCAAATATTTATATAATTAATTAAATTGTTATATATAAACTTGAGTTATGAATCGTATGATTTTTGCATAAGTGTAATAATTATTAACCAAATAGGGACAAAAAAGATTACTATAATAAATTGATTTTATTAAGCATTTAGACTAGAATGTATATATAAAACAAACTCTTATTCATAATTTATGAAAAGTGAGGGACTGATATGAAAGCAGAAGTTTTTAATTCATACAACAAATATATGATTTTAAAACATGCTTTGAAAGAAAACAATGTTTCACAGACATGTAACCTGTTTGGAATTTCAAGAACCACATATTACAATTGGAAAAGGGCTTATCTAAAACATGGTATGGTGGGACTAGAGATCAAAGAACACAAAAAGCCTGTAATGCCTAATAAAGTTAATAAAACAATAGAAAATGAAATTCTATCTTATGTACAAAGATTTCCTGAAGATGGACCCAATAGAATCTACTATGAGTTAAAAGCTGAGGGGTTTGATATTGGGGTATCGGGGATTTATAATGTCTTGAAAAGAAACAATCTATCAAAAAAAGTTCAAAGACTACAATATTGTAAGAACAAAAAACAAAATTATAGAGGAAATAGAAATAATAGAAACTTAATAAGATGTTTTGAAAACCCAAAAACATCCTATGTAGGTTATTTAGTCATTCAAAGAATTGATTTTATAGGTACATTTGAAGGTATTGGTAAAATATATCAATATACCCTCTATGACACTTATTCAAAATGGGGTTCTGTTAAGATATATAATAAAAAACAAGATATAGATATCTGGGATTATTTTGAGTTGAAACTCGGTTACTTGATGAGTACTTTAAATTTAGACATTGATAATTTATTAACAGAGAAAACAAGAGAATTCATACCCTATTTTATTAAAAATAATAAGTATAAGGATATCATGGAAGATTTTAATATTAATCACAAGTTCATTTCTCATGAAAACAATTCTATCTTCAATGATATGGATGAATTCAATAAGTTTTTGGTAAAAGAGTTCTATAGTAAAATTACTAAAGAAAATATTGACTCTTTCGATAAGGTAGAAAGAGCATTACACAAATTTCTCAGACATTATAATTTCGCTAGAAAGATTTCAAATGGCTGTAATGAAGGAAAAGTACCAGCTAAGGTCATCTTAGAAAGAGTAGCTCACAATAATGTTGATTTAGAAACATTGCCACTTTGGATTCTGACTTTGATTAATTCTCTAAAGCGGGGTGATTACAATAAAGAAAAATGATTGTAAGGTCGCTGTTATAGGTGGGGGTATTTCAGGGCTTGTAATAGCGGATGGTCTACAAGAAAAGGGATATGAAAAGGTTACTGTTTTTGAAAAAGATAATAGGGTAGGAGGTAAATTACATACTATATGGTATAAAGGAAAGTCTTATGAGCTAGGTGCTCTTTTCGGTCTGCCTTCTCAAAATAGTCTGAAGGCATTAATGAAGGCTCATAATATCAAAAATGATGGACCAAAATTATCACGGGTCAACTATGATGCAAGTGGTAATAGAATCATGCAGATACCAAAAGAAGATTTAGATGATTTTGTTGAAGAACTAGATAGATTTCCTTATATCCTCAATGAATACAGATCTCTAAAAAGAGTGAATATCCATAGTATAGAAGATTCTCTTATGCTTCCATTTTCAAAGTGGTGTGATATAAATGATTTTAGGGTTTTGAAAACAGTATATGTCCATTATTTTACAAGCTATGGGTTAGGAGATATTAATGTTATACCTGCACTTTATGTTCTTAGAATATTGGATTATGAGACATTAATGTCTTTTATGGAACTTCCTCACTTCTGTACATGGGAGAAAGGAGTTTCAACATTCATAAATACCTTGAAGCATAAAATAAAAGATATCAAGTTGACCCAGAATGTTAAAGAAATCACTAAGATGGATAATGGAAAAATATGTGTTCATACTGAGTTTGAACAATTAGAATATGATAAAGTTGTTATCACAGCTCCACTCAATCAATTTACTAATCTTTGTGGTACAGATTACCAAATGAATCAATACTTCGGTTCCATAAAATATCAAGATTTTAATGTTTATGCATTTATAGTTGAAAAGATTCCAAAGAAATGTGGTTTTGTACTAGAAAATTTATCTATAGAGAATAAAGGACATGTTATTATATGGAATTCTAGATGGGATTCAAGTGATGGAGAAGAACTAGTGATGATCTATGCTTATAATTCACCTGAAAGGTCAAAAGAAGAATCACTAAAGATTATTAAAAGTGATTTATTGAAATTGGGCTTTGTTAATCCAAGGTTTTATCTATTCAAGAGTTGGCATCAGTGTCCATACGTAGATACAAGTACTCTGAAAAAAGGATTTTATGATAAAATAGAAGAAATGCAAGGCAAAAACAACATATATATAGCTGGAGAGATTATGAGTACAGTATCTATGAATAACTGTATAAAATTCTCAAATTATATATTAAATAGATATTTTTAAGAGTTGCTTAGATGATTTAATCATTTTTGCAACTTTTTTACTTTCAAGTACAGTTTACACTTATCAATATATTATTCTCTCTAATCAGCATTACATATAGGATTAGAGATAACATTTCTGTGTAAACTAGACTTGAAATAGAAAGCCATTAAACCTTGATTTTACAAGGTTTTTCTTTTTTTGACAACACCATCATTTTCAAATATACTGAGAGTGATAAAATAATAACAATCTTTTAGAATTAAATTTATAAAAGTTAATTAATTACTTTCTATTTTTTCAGCATATAAGGTCAAAGCATATGCTTCAAAAACATTCTAAACTAACCAATTTATGAGACATAATACTTCCAATTTAAAATTTTATAAAAAAAAGGAGATAGATAAAAATGGATACATACAAGGTTCTAGAAATCAAGCAGAGTGTATTTGAGGATAATAATCGTCAAGCAGACTTGCTTAGAGAACAATTGAAAAAAGAGAAAACTTTTCTATTGAATCTAATGTCATCACCAGGTTCAGGTAAGACAACGACTCTTACAAAGACAATTAACGCTTTGAAAGATGAAATGAATATCGGGGTAATGGAAGCTGATATTGATTCAGATGTTGATGCTAACACAATTTCTCAGACAGGAGCAAAAGTGATTCAACTTCACACAGGAGGTATGTGTCATCTTGATGCCGATATGACAAAACAAGGATTGATTGGTCTTGGGACAGAAGGAATTGATTTTGCTATTTTAGAAAATGTGGGAAATCTAGTTTGTCCAGCTGAATTTGACACAGGTTCATCAAAAAATGCTATGATCTTAAGCGTACCAGAGGGAGATGATAAACCTCTTAAATACCCTTTGATGTTTAAGATAGTGGATGTTCTACTAATAAACAAAATGGATGTCATTGAGTATTTTGATTTTGACCTAGAGGCTGTAGAAGAACGTGCTAAAAAATTAAATCCAAATATTAAAATAATTCCAATATCCGCTAGGACAGGTGAAGGAATTGATGAATGGGCTGATTGGATACGTACTGAAGTGAAAGAATGGAATCAATAGGTATCATATTAAAATAAAATTTGGAGGGAATAGGCATGGTTAACGAAAAGGTATTGGAGCTTGCGAATAAGATAAGCAGGACAAAAAAAGGTTCTAAGATGGAAATAAAACCTGAATATCCAGAATATAAGATTTTGGAACCTGTCGTAACAGAAGAAATGGCAGAAGTAGCACTTTGTCTTGAACTAAGAAAACCACAGAGTGCAGAAGAAATCGCTCCCAAATGTGGTAAATCTGTAGAAAAAACAGCAAAACTATTATGGGAATTAGCAGTTGCAGGTGTGGCTTTTGTCAATAAGATAGACGGTGTTGATAAGTATTGGCATGAAATCTGGGTTCCAGGTCATATGGAAATGATGGTCAATAACAGAGAGAATGTAAAAAAATATCCACAGATAGCGATAGCCTTTGATGAATACGGAAAAAGAAAAGGGCCAATGGGAGTAGGTGTTTTTTCACCAGGAACAGGTCCTATGCGTGTAATTCCTATTGAAAGTGCAATAGATGGGGAGACTAGAAAAGCATCTTATGAAGAAGTATCCAAATATCTTAATGATAACACTATTTTTTCAGTTTCAGATTGTGCTTGCCGTACAACAAGAGAGGTTATGGGAGAAGGCTGCGGTCATCTAAAAGAAGACATGTGTATTCAAATGGGGCATGCTGCTGAATACTATATCCGTACTGGCAGAGGACGTGAGATTACAAGAGAAGAAGCATTTGAGATCATTAAAAAGGCAGAGGAAAATGGATTAGTACATAGTATACCCAATCTAGATGGTTCTGGAAAAACCCATGCTATTTGTAACTGCTGCGGTTGTTCATGTTTTTCAATGAGAATAGCAGAAATGTTTGTAAATCCTGATATGGTACGTTCCAATTATGTTTCACATGTTGATCCTGAAAAGTGTGTTGGCTGTGGTGAATGTGTGGAAGTATGTCCGGTAAATGCATTGAAATTAGGACAGAAAATATGTGCAAAGACTCCAATTGAAGAAGAGAAGAGAAAAGATTTTCCACATAATACTGAGTGGGGACCAGATAAATGGAATCCAGATTATCGTATAAATAGGAAAAATGTTGTTGATACAGGTACCAGCCCTTGTAAAACAGAATGTCCAGCCCATATTTCCGTTCAAGGTTATATCAAATTAGCATCTCAGGGTAGATACAAAGAAGCTCTGGAACTTATTAAGCATGAGAATCCATTTCCAGCAGTATGTGGTCGTGTCTGTCCAAGGAAATGTGAATCAGCATGTACAAGAGGAGATATTGATAACCCAGTTGCTATAGATGAGATTAAAAAATTCATTGCAGAACAGGATTTGACAGAAGAAAATAGATATGTACCAAAGTTACGCCATGAATATGGAAATAAAATTGCTATTATAGGTGCTGGACCTTCAGGTCTTTCATGTGCTTATTATCTAGCTCTAGATGGTTATAAAGTAACGGTATTCGAGAAGCAAAAAGTTCTTGGTGGTATGTTGACACTTGGAATCCCAGCTTTTAGACTTGAAAAAGATGTAATTAATGCAGAAATAGATATTTTAAGACAATTAGGTGTTCAGTTCAAGACAGGTGTTGAAGTGGGAAAAGATATCAGTCTGAAAGAACTAAGGACTCAGGGTTATGAGGCATTCTATCTAGCTATTGGTGCTCAAGCAGGTAGAAAACTTGGATTAGAAGGAGAAGATTCAGAAGGAGTTATAACAGGTGTTGATTTCTTGAGAGATGTAAATTTAGGTAATGAGATGAAACTAGATGGTAATGTAGTTGTTATAGGTGGTGGTAACGTTGCTATTGATGTTGCAAGAACAGCTACGAGAGTTGGTTCACCAAAAGTTGAGATGTTCTGTCTTGAAAATCAAAAAGAAATGCCAGCTCTACCAGAAGAAATAGAAGAAGCATTATCAGAAGATATAAAAATAAATAACTCATGGGGACCAAAACGAATTATTGAGGAAGATGGACGTGTTGTAGGAATCGAATTCAAAAAATGTATTTCAGTCTTTGATGAAAATGGAAGATTCAATCCTACTTATGATGAAAATGAAACAAAAATGGTTGAGACTAATCATGTATTGATATCAGTAGGTCAAAGCATGGATTGGGGTAAAATACTAGATAGCAGTAAAATAGATTTAAATAGAAATAATACTATAAAAGCAGATTCATTTACTTTGCAGACAGGAGAACCAGATGTATTTGCTGGTGGAGATGCTATGACTGGACCTAAGTTTGCTATTGACGCTATTGCTTTGGGTAAACAAGGGGCAATCTCAATACATCGTTATGTTCAGCCAGGACAGAGCTTGGTTCTTGGTCGTGATAGAAGAGATTTTCATGCACTTGATAAGGAGAATCTAATACTTGATGGATATGATCGTATGCCTAGACAAAGACCACTTCATGTAGATGGTAAGGAATCAAAGAAAACATTCAAAGATTTACGTACTACATTTACAGAAGAGCAGATCAAAAAGGAAACAGAACGTTGTCTTGGCTGTGGTGTTACTACTGTAGATGAATTCATGTGTCTAGGCTGCGGTGGATGTACAACTAAGTGTAAGTTCGATGCCATTTCACTTGTAAGGAAATATGATAAAGAAAGTGTAGATTTAGAAAAACTTAAACCAATAGTTGTCAAAAATATGATTAAACGCAAAGGCAAAATTGCAGTTAAAAAGGTAACAAAGGTCTTTAAAAATTAATCTGAACATGTTGATTTTAACCTTTTTCATAAGGTATCTACATTGAAGATTAATAAGTATAACATAAGGTCAGGTGAACAAAGTGCATGAATTAGGAGTTGTAATTGAAGTTGTAAAGACAGTACAAAACATTGCTGAGGAAAATCAATTGACTAAAATAGATTCATTGGTATTGCAGATTGGGGAATTATCTTCAATGATTCCTAGATATATTAAAGAATGTTATCCTGCCGCTGTTGACGGTACGTTATTACAGGATACCAAATTAGAAATTGAGATTATACCAGGTAACGCTCTTTGCAAAAACTGCAATAAGGTTTTCAATCTCTTAGTAAACAATGGAAAATGTCCTCACTGTGGGATAAAAGACTGGGAGTTATTAAGTGGAAAAGAGTTTATGATAAAGGAGATTGTTGCTTGTTAGAATCTCATGTGAGAATACTGATTTAACAAAAAATGTTGTAGGAGAGTTTATATGAAATTAAAAAAAGATTTTTTTAA
>NZ_BTPU01000064.1:0-9158 GCF_036985595.1 Vallitalea maricola
TTATAATGCAAAAATATATCTGTGGGCGTTAAGGTTTAACTTAAGGGATATAATATTTGAATAGGCAGTACATAGTGATATCTTCGTATTATTAGAAAATCTAGTAAGAAAATAAGAAGTTTTAGACTATGCAAAAATTGTAACATTTTAAGTTGAACATGAAAGATAATTTCTTCAATAACTGATTGGGTGTGATACAGAAATTATCTTAATAATTTAGGAGGTGTCAGTTTGACAAAAAAACAAGCAAAACTTAAAATTATACCTTTAGGCGGACTTGAGCAAATAGGTATGAATATTACTGCTTTTGAATATAACGATGAAATTATTGTTGTTGATTGCGGTATAGCGTTTCCAGAAGATGAAATGTTAGGGATAGATCTTGTAATCCCAGATGTAACATACCTAAAGGATAACATTGAGAAGGTAAAGGGTATTGTCCTAACTCATGGACATGAAGATCATATTGGAGCATTACCTTATGTTCTTCGTGATGTTAATGTGCCTGTTTATGGTACAAGACTTACCATTGGGTTAGTAGAGAATAAATTAAAGGAGCATAATATGTTAAAAAGCGTTAAAAGAAAATGTATTATGCCTGGTCAATCTATTACATTAGGTTCTTTTAGGATAGAGTTTATCAGAACTAATCATAGTATAGCCGATGCGGTAGCACTAGCTATAACTACACCTGTTGGTGTTGTAATACATTCAGGGGATTTTAAGATTGACTATACACCTATTAGAGGAGAAGCTATCAATCTTCAAAGATTTGCTGAGTTAGGTAGAAAAGGTGTACTTTTGTTTATGGCAGATAGTACCAATGTTGAAAGAAAAGGTTACACTATGTCTGAAAGAACTGTAGGAGAATCATTAGATAATATATTCTTAGATTCTGATCAAAAGAGAATAATAGTAGCCACATTTGCTTCTAATGTTGATAGAGTACAGCAAATCATTTGGACAGCCGAAAAATTCAATAGAAAAGTTGTTGTTGAAGGAAGAAGTATGATTAATGTAGTTAAGACAGCTATTGAATTAGGCTATTTGAAAGTTCCAGATAAAATGATGATTGGCGTAGAGGATATTAATAAGTATAAAGATGGACAATTAGTCATTATTACTACTGGAAGTCAAGGAGAAGCAATGGCAGCATTATCTAGAATGGCTTCATCTGTACACAGAAAGATAGAGATTAAGCCAGGAGATAAAATTATATTTAGTTCTAAGCCAATTCCAGGAAATGAAAAAACAGTTTCAAAAGTGATAAATGATTTATATAGAAAAGGTGCAGAAGTAATCTGCGAAGATACCCATGTTTCAGGACATGCGTTGCAAGAAGAGTTGAAATTACTTCATACATTGGTTAAACCAAGATATTTTATCCCTGTACATGGTGAATATAGACATTTAGTAAAACATGCTGAATTAGCTGAGAGCATTGGCATGAAAAAAGATAATATATTTATACTTTCTAGTGGAGACGTCCTAGAAATTAACAAAGAGGGCGGAAAGGTAACTGGTAAAGTACCTGCAGAACAAATTCTAGTTGATGGTCTAGGAGTTGGAGATGTTGGAAATATAGTTTTAAGAGATAGACAGAAACTTTCACAAGATGGATTATTAATAGTTGTTGTTACTTTACAAAAACAGACTGGACAAATATTGTGTGGTCCTGATATAATATCAAGAGGATTTGTTTATGTTAGAGAATCAGAAGATTTAATGCTGGAAGCTAGAAAAGTTGTTAAAGAAGCATTAGATCAATGTAATAAAAAGAGAATAACTGATTGGTCTAAGATAAAAGGTGTAGTAAGGGATGCTCTAAGAGACTATTTGTGGTCACAAACAAAAAGAAGTCCTATGATTTTACCAATTATAATGGAAGTTTAGACTATAAAAAAATAGATTAAATTGATATTTTTATTCGATATTGAGAGGATGCTAATTTGTGGATTATATAAAAGAAACAAAGATATTTGTTGAGAAAATTAAACATTTAAAAGAATATACTGATTATCAAAATTGCAAGAATGTAATAGAATCTAATCCACAGTTACTAGAAAAAGTTAGTGAATACAAGAAGAAGTCTTTTAATATCCATATAGAATATGGTGATGGTTCTTTTGAATGTTATGAAAATATGTTAAAACTTAACAAGGAATATAATGAAATTATTGGACAACCAGAAGTTAAGAAATTTCTTGAAGCTGAAAATAAATTAGCAAAAGTGATTGCAGAGGTTTATGACCTTATAGCAAAAGAAATTAATTTCAATATTTCATTCATTGAATAAATCCGTTGATGCTACATTTAAACTATAAAACTACTTGAAACTTAATACGGATTGAGTTAACCAGGAAGGTGACAAAATATGAAAAAGAAAAAAGGATTATTAATAGGGTTACATGCTTTATCAAAAGTTGTAATATTGATTGTGGCCGTATTGATTATATTTTTTGCAGGTAAAAAAGTATATGATTACTCTTATAAATTAATGGCTAAAACTCCCGCAGAAGATATAGTTGTTAAAACAGTGGACATAAAAGTACCAAAAGGTACTTCATCAAAAGAAATTGCAAAGATATTGCATGATAATGGATTAATAAAAAATACTTATTATTTTCTATTCTATTCTAAGCTTTCTGGTAAAGAGAATAAATTCCAGTATGGTGACTATACACTGAATACGGGAATGACAGATGAAGAAATCGCTAATATATTAACAACTCAAGGAGCAAAGAAGGAAACGATAAAGTTTACTATACCAGAAGGTTATACAGTTGCACAAATAGCCAAAAAATTGGCTAAGGAAAATATATGTAAAGAATCTGAATTTTTGGATGCTGTTAATAACGTATCTTATGATTATAAGTTTATTGATGAAGTACCAGATAGAAACTTAAAATTACAAGGCTATCTATTCCCATCTACTTATGAGATATATACTGATGCAACTGCTAAAGATATTGTTAGTATCATGTTAAAACAATTTGATAAAGTTTTCAAAGATGAATATTATGAAAGAGCAAAAGCATTGGGTTATGAGATAGATGAAATAATAACTATTGCATCTATTATTGAAAGAGAAGTAAGAGTTGATTCTGAAAGAGAATTAGTTTCTGGGGTAATATATAATAGATTAAAGAAACCTATGAAACTACAAATGTGTTCAACTGTCATGTATGCTCTTGACAAGCCTAGAGAAAGATTGTTATATTCAGATTTGGAGATTGAATCACCATACAATACTTATATGAACCCTGGACTACCTGTTGGACCTATTTCTAATCCAGGTCAGCGTTCAATAGAAGCAGCTCTTTATCCAACTGAGAGTGATTATTTTTATTTCTCTCTCAAGAATGCAGAGACTGGAGAACATGAATTTAATAAATCTTTAGATGCTCATAATAAAGTTAAAGGTAAATTACAAAAAGAATTTTAATTTTACTATACAATAAAAAAAGGGCTGTCTCATAATACATTTTACTTTAATATACTAGTAAGATAGACTCTGTTTGATGGTAAGTTAGGTCTTAAAAGACGTAGCGCAGACCCTTTTAAACAGAATGTATAAAAAGTAGATGTATTTTGAGACAGTCCTTTAAATTAAGTTTATAAGGAGTTAAACAATGAGTGAAATCACTTATAAATATATAAGAGACTACCTAATGGCTATAGAACCAGATGACGACATTATTATTCGTACCATTAGGAAAGATGCTCTCAATAATAATGTTCCTATAATTAAATCTGAAGTGAAGAATTTGTTAAAATGGATATTAGCTACTAGTAAACCAAGAAAAGTATTGGAAATTGGTACTGCGGTAGCTTATTCTTCAATAATTATGAGTGATTTTATTGATACAGATGGTTGTATAACTACTATTGAGAGGTCAAAAGACATGATTAAGAAAGCTAAAGAAAATATAAGAAAAGCGGGTAAAGAAGACGTTATAACATTGTTAGAAGGGGATGCCAGTGATATACTATCTTCTATTGATGATACTTTTGATGTTATATTTATGGATGCCGCAAAAGGTCAGTATTTAACTTTTTTACCAGAATGTCTTAGATTACTGAAAAAAGGTGGTATACTTATATGTGATAATGTTCTTCAAAATGGTACAGTAGCAAAATCAAGATTTAGTGTTCCAAGAAGGCAAAGAACAATACACAATCGTATAAGAGAATTTTTATGGGAATTGAATCATAATAAAAATTTTCAAACATCAATACTTCCTATTGCTGATGGAGTAACACTTAGTTATAAAAAATAGTAATCAATTAATTATAGCTTTGAGAGGAGAGGCAAACATTGAATAAACCTGAATTACTAATACCTGCAGGAAGCTTAGAAAATTTAGAAGTAGCTGTTCTATATGGTGCTGATGCAGTATATATAGGAGGACAACATTTTGGATTGAGAGCAAAAGCAAAAAACTTTTCTATGGAACAAATGAAAGAAGGCATTGAATTTGCTCATAAACATAATGTTAAAGTTTATGTAACTGCTAATATAATTGCTCATAACGATGATATTGATAAAGTTTATGAGTATTTTGAGGAAATAAAAGAAATAAAACCAGATGCATTGATTATTGCTGATCCTGGGATTTTAACTATTGCCCAGGAAATGTTACCAGACATGGAGATACATCTAAGTACCCAAGCTAATAATACTAATTATAAAAGCGTTAATTTTTGGCATAAACTTGGTGTTAAGAGGGTAGTCGTTGCTCGTGAACTATCCTTTAAAGAAATAAAGCAAATTAAGGAAAATAGCCCTGACACTCTAGATATAGAAGCCTTTGTACATGGAGCTATGTGTATATCTTATTCAGGAAGATGCCTATTAAGTAACTATATGGCTGGTAGAGATGCTAATAAAGGCGAATGTACACATCCTTGCAGATGGCAATATCATCTAGTAGAGGAAACTCGTCCTAACGAATATATGCCTGTTTATGAAAATGAAAGAGGTACTTATGTCTATAATTCAAAAGATCTATGTATGTTAGAATATGTTCCTGAACTTATTGATGCTGGTGTTGGTAGTTTCAAAATAGAGGGCAGGATGAAAACACAATTATATGTTGCAACTGTCACAAGAACATATAGAAAAGCAATTGATGATTATTTTGAAGATGAATCCAAATATAGAAATAATATTCCTTATTACTTGGATGAAATTAAGAAGTGTACTCATAGAAAGTTTACAACAGGTTTTTATTTTAAACGACCAGATGAAAATGAACAGATATATAATAGTAATACTTATATAAGAAGTTATACTTTTATTGGTAAGGTAATAGAGTATAACTCTGAGGAACAGATAGTTACTATACAACAGAGAAATAAGTTTTGTGTAGGAGACCAAGTAGAGTTAATGGCTACAGATGGTGAGAATTATGTAACTACCATTAAAGAAATGTGGGATGAAGAAGGAAACTTAGTTGAAAGCGCTCCTCATCCTAAACAAGTTATAAGGTTTAAAACCCATAAAGAATTTCCTAAAAACACAATAATTAGATTAAAAAGTAAAGAATTTTAGGTGGAAAGGCACTTTCTGAGTATTTTTTTCATAAACTGTTATGAATACATATTTAGAGGTGCTTTTGTTTTGCTATTCAATTTTTTAACATTCATTTTACCAGGGTTCTACTTTACAACATCTCAATCATTCCCTAAACCATTGTCAAGTGATGAAGAAAGGGAATATTTAATTAAGTGTAAAGATGGAGATATGCAAGCGAGGAATATTTTAATTGAGAGGAATTTACGCTTAGTTGCTCATATAGTTAAAAAATATAATACTACAGACAGAGATATGGATGATCTAATATCTATCGGAACAATAGGTTTAATAAAAGCAATTACAACCTTTAATATAGATAAAGGTACAAGGCTGGCTACTTATGCTGCTAGATGTATAGAGAATGCTATCCATACCAAAAGACGCATCAAGCTTATTGTATGGATAGCCCTTATTATTTAGTTTTTTTTTACCAAAGAAGTTAACTTCTATTTTGTCTCCATCCCAGTATATACTTGATACTACGTTATGTAGCAGTTTTTTCTTTTCTTCAGTATCAGCAGAATCAATTGACTCAACAAAATCATTAGCTGATTCATTAAGTATAGATATATTTATTAACTCATTATTTAACTTAGCTAGTGATAATTCTGTATTAAGCTCATTTTGAAGTTTGATATTTTCTTTGTCCAGTTCTTCAATCTCTTTAATTATGTATTTAGAAGCCGAACTATTTTCATTATCAGCTAATTGTTTAACTAAATGATTAATAGATTTTTGATTATTATTAATCTGTATCTTAACTTTTTCACGTTCTTTCTCTAATTCTTTCTTTAGAGAGTTTATATTATTTCTATTATCCTCAACATCACTTAATAGACCATCAGGAGCATTAAAAAACTCTTTGATACGTTCTACAACAAATCTATCACCATAAGGGCCATTTAGGTTATTATTATCACAACGCTTACTTCTGGAAGTATCTTTCAATGTACATACATAATAATAATTTTTGGTACCATTTTTTCTCATATGTCCATGTTTTACACGCATAGGCTGACCACACTTACTACAGCGAAGTAAGCCAGATAAAAGACCAACGGATGATGTACCCTGTCTTGGTGCCTTATCTCTGTTTTTTAACAGCATATTTTGTGTTAAAACCCATTTTTCGCCCTCAATGATACCTTTATGCTTACCAAGAGCTGCAATCCATTCAATTGGATCACGTAGCTTATTACTTCTATTCTTTTTCTCTAAAGTCTTGTTATATACCATAACACCATGTTTTCCATTGAATTTCTCTTTATCAGAAAATATCTGACAACCTATACTATATAAATAATTATATGTATCTTCATCTCCTATAGCGTACACAGGATTGATTAATATAGTCCTTATTGTATTTTTATTAAAGTCTTTATTCTTCTTAGTTTTAATATGGTTCTGTAAGCAGTATGTTTCTACTTGGGCAAGACTTTTAAATTCTAAGTATTTATCATATAGTAATTTAACAAGATTCAACTCTTCTTTTATAGGGGATAGTTTATACATTGTACGTTCTTTCATATCTCTATCAATATATTCAATAGATTCAGAGTAAAAACCAGTTGGAGTAATACCACCAAGCCATCTTCCAGTTTCAGCAAGTGATAGCATATTATCTTTTATTCTCTCAGCTGCTGTTTCTCTTTCTAACTGAGCAAATACACTTGATATGTAGATCATAGCACGACCCATTGGAGTAGTAGTATCAAACTGTTCTTTTATAGAAACAAATGACACATCATATTTATTAAGCATTTCAAGAGTATCAGAGAAATCAGCCACAGAACGACTTATTCTATCTAAGCGATAACATATTAAAACATCAAATCTATTAGCTTTAACATCTTTTAACATCTTTTGAAAAGCAGGTCTATTGATATTACCACCTGAAAAACCTTCATCATGATATATTAAGCTATCATCAACAGTATATCCTTTTGAGACAGCATACTCTTTACATAGTTGAATTTGATTTTGTATAGATTCACCTTTACCAGTAAATTTGGATTTCCTAACGTATATTCCAGTTATCATATTATTCACCCCGACAATATATTTCGAATAATTATAATATAACATATGTTGTATAAGATTATCTACTGTTTTTTATTATACTGATAGAAGTATATAATAGATTCAGAAGAAAGAAATATAGAATTTTATGGTTAAAGCGAATAACATTAAATAGATTTTACTCATGCATATAAAGATATTTATTTAAGATTATTATACAATTTAAATTGTATGAATTCCTAAATAAATTAAGGTTATTTTTATAAAAATTAATATTGCAAGAAAAAGAATAATAACTATTTTGAAAAAAGCACATTAGTAGTATAATATATTCATCTTGCAAGATATGTTGAAAAATATATAATGATAAGAAATATTTTATATTATTATAGTGTACTAACAAATTTAAATTAGAAGGAGAGTATACATATGAAAAAACAAGTTATAAGTTTGATGATGGCTGTATGCTTACTATTTTCATTAAGCTTAACAGCAAATGCAGCTGTAAAAGATGGCATAGAGTATTATGCAAATGGATATAATAGTTCTACTGGACGTGTAGGTGGTGCAATGTATTCAGAGGAAGATGTTGATTTTAAAATAGTATTTAAATATTATGATATTCATCATGATTATATTGATTCAGAAACTTTTATTAAGCCAAATACAACAGAAATAGAAGCTTATGATACTCCACCAAGAAACGCAGATCATGTAATAATTAAATTCTATTATAATAATAAAAAACTAGATCAAGTATTGATACCAACAACATAATTATATATATTAATAGCTATATAATTAAAAATTTGTTTTATGATGTAAATAAATACTTGATAGTTATAAATCATAATAAAGCCTATCAGAATATGGTATAGGCTTTATTTTTTGTGCGTAATAAAAATACCAATTTAATTTGTTCTTTTATATGTTTTTAATAAGAAATTTGTAGAAAATATGTTATAATAAATCTATTAAAAAACATTAGGAGAGAATAAAAATGAGTTTAAGTTCAAATATAAATGAAAAAGCGAATCTAATATGGGCAATAGCTGATAAATTAACAGGAGTATATAAGCCTCATGAATACGGTGAAGTAATATTACCACTTACAGTTATACGACGTTTTGATTGTATATTAGGAGATAGAAAAGAAGCTGTTTTGAAGAAAAACGAAGAGGTTGGAAAACTTCCAATGAAAGATATATTCTTATGTAAAGAATCAGGATATTCCTTTTATAATACAAGTAAATATGATTTTGAAAAATTACTGAATGATCCAGATGGAATAGAAGAGAACTTTCGAGCATATCTAAATGGCTTTTCAGAAAATGTACGTAACATAATAGAAAAGTTTAACTTTGATAATCAAATTACAAGACTTGCAGAAAAGAATCTTCTATACATAGTAATTCAGGAATTTATATCACCTGGGGCTAACTTACACCCAGATAAAATATCTAATTTAGAAATGGGATATATATTCGAAGAAATAATAAGAAAGTTCTCTGAAGCACACAACGAAGATGCAGGACAACATTATATATAGTAAATTCTTAGT